>DATBSP010000052.1:0-8593 GCA_036559705.1 Hyphomicrobium sp. | reverse complement strand
GGTGGCCCCATCGACCACCCGGTGGTCACACGAGAG
Source organism: Hyphomicrobium sp. (assembly GCA_036559705.1). Classification (GTDB taxonomy): domain Bacteria; phylum Pseudomonadota; class Alphaproteobacteria; order Rhizobiales; family Hyphomicrobiaceae; genus Hyphomicrobium_A. The sequence goes on along the minus strand of DATBSP010000052.1, from coordinate 8,557 downwards.
CGTCACGTTCATGACGGTGGCCGCTTCCAGTGCCTCCCCCGACACGACTGGGCGGCGTTCAGCGGCGCCCACGGCAAGGATGGTGGCGTGCGGCGGATTGATCACAGCATCGAAGTTTTTGATGCCGTACATGCCGAGGTTGGAGATCGAGGTGGTTCCCCCTTGGTATTCGTGCGGGGCGAGGCGGCGCTTGCGGGCACGCTCGGCGAGGTCGCGCATTTCGTTGGAAATTTCCGACAGAGACTTCATCTCGGCGTGACGGATCACGGGCGTGAACAGGCCGCCCTCGATGGCGACGGCGACGCCGACGTCGGAATATTTGTGACGCAGCATGCCGGCGTCGGTCCATGTGGCGTTGGCCGCCGGCACCTCCTGCAGTGCCAGCGCCATTGCCTTGATGATGAAGTCGTTGACCGACAGCTTGTAGGCGCGCGGCCCCTCCGATGGCGCGGCGGCATTCATGCGCTCGCGGGCGTGCAGCAGGTCATCGATGCGGCAGTCGATCGAAAGGTAGTAGTGCGGGATCGTCTGCTTGGCGAGCGTCAGGCGCTCGGCGATGACGCGCCGCATTTTGTCGTGCGGGATAAGCTCGTAGCTGCCCTTGTCATAGAGGGCGAGGATTTTGTCGTCGGCGGATCCGTTTGCCGGGCGCGGCGTGGTGGCCACCTCGCGGTGCATCGCGCTTCTGTCGACAGTTTTTGGCGCGCCGGACTTGAGCGCCGCCTCGATGTCGCGCTTGATGATGCGGCCGCGCGGGCCGGAGCCGGCAAGCTCATCGAGCGCCAGCCCGGCCTGGCGTGCCAGACGCCGGGCCAGCGGCGAGGCGAGAACCCGAGCTTGCACTTGCGTGCTCATACCGCGTTCCCTCAGTGCTCTTGGCGGCCCTTGAGGCGCCCCGAGGCACCCGGCGAAACGTGATTGAAACCGGCGACGAAGGAGTCGCGCAGCACGGCCTGGGCGTCCTCCTCCCGCATGTAGCCATTGAGGGCGGCAGCCCTGGCGATGTGATGGCCGATCTCGGCGAGCAGTCGGCCCCAGTCGGCCACGTGGTCGCCGAAGGCCGACGCATTGAGCGCAACCAACAGCGCACCGTCGCCGATCCAGGCGCGCATCAGCTCGACGGCCTCCGCCGCATCGTCGATGCCGTCCGGTGGATCGAGCTCAACGGGCAGTTCTTTGTCCATGACCGGCTCCTTGCGAAGCTAGAGGTACAGCACCGACTTCACCGCGGCGACCACACGCTCGGTCGACGGCAACGCGAGCTTTTCGAGGTTCGCCGCATAGGGCATCGGCACATCGGCGCCGGAAACCTTGGCCGGGGGCGCGTCGAGGTCGTCGAAGGCCTGCATGGCGACCTGCGCGCAGATCTCCGAGCCGACCGAGCACACGGGCCAGGCTTCTTCGACGGTGACGAGACGATTGGTCTTGCGCACCGAAGCCAGTACCGTTTCCATATCGAGCGGGCGCAGCGTGCGCAGATCGATGACCTCGACGTCGATGCCATCCTTGGCGAGCTGCTCGGCGGCTTCCAGCGCGTAGACCATGCCGCGCGCGAACGAGACCACTGTCGCGTCGCGCCCGACGCGGGCGATGCGTGCCTTGCCGATGGGGACGAGAAAGTCATCGCCGCTCGGCACAATGTCCGAGTGACCGTACAGCAATTCGTTCTCGAGAAAGACGACCGGGTTGGGGTCGCGGATCGCCGACTTGAGCAAGCCCTTGGCATCGGCCGGCGTCGACGGCGCGATGACTTTCAGACCAGGGAGGTGCGCGTACCACGCCGAGTAGCACTGGCTGTGCTGGGCGGCGACGCGCGCGGCAGCGCCGTTCGGCCCGCGGAAGACGATGGGCACCGTGACGCTCCCGCCCGACATATAGTGCGTCTTCCCCGCCGAGTTGACGATCTGATCGATCGCCTGCATGGCGAAGTTCCACGTCATGAACTCGACGATCGGCTTCAAGCCGGCAAACGCCGCTCCGACGCCGATCGCGGCAAAGCCCTGCTCGGTGATCGGCGTGTCGATAACGCGCTTTTCGCCGAACTCTTCGAGCAGGTTCTGGCTCACCTTGTAGGCGCCCTGGTACTGCGCCACCTCCTCGCCGATGAGGAATACGTCGGGGTCGCGCCGCATCTCCTCGGCCATGGCGTCACGCAGCGCTTCGCGCATCGTTTGCTTGATGGTCGCGGTGCCGGGCGCGATCTCGGGCTCGAGCGAGGGTGGCTCATAGCTCCTTGATGGCTCCTCCCTCGGCTGCTCTGTAGGTGGAGCTTCCGGCTCTTTGTACTGCGCCTTTGGTGCCTCTACCTTCCGGTCGGCACCCGGTGCTGGCTCAGCCTCGTCGTCGCCCTGGATGAGCGCGATCGGCGTATTGACCTTAACGTTCTCGGTGCCGGCGGGAATGAGGATCTTCGTCACCTTGCCCTCATCGACCGCCTCGACCTCCATCGTCGCCTTGTCGGTCTCGATCTCGGCGATGACGTCGCCGGCTTTGACGGTAGCGCCTTCGCTGACGAGCCACTTGGTCAGCGTGCCCTCCTCCATGGTGGGCGACAGCGCCGGCATCAGAACCTCGGTCGGCATCTACCGCTCGCCCTTCGCTGTCAAACCAAGACGTCGGTGGTGAGTTCGGACGGGTCGGGCTCGGGATCGGCAAGCGCGAACTCCGCCGCCGCGTTCACCGCATCGCGCACGTTCCGGTCGACGGACTTCAGCTCCTCCTCACCGACTCCCGCTTCCACCAACCGCGCGCGCACCTGCTCGATCGGATCGTGCGTGTCGCGCACGCGCTGCACCTCCTCGCGCGTGCGGTACTTGGCCGGATCCGACATCGAGTGTCCGCGATACCTGTAGGTCATCATCTCCAGAATGATCGGGCCCTTACCCGAGCGCGCATGTGCGATGGCCCGTGCGCCCGCCGCGCGGACCTCCTCGACGTCCATGCCGTCGACCAGCTCGCCGGGAATGGCGAAGGACAGGCCGCGCTGGGAAAGGTTGGTCGTCGACGACGAGCGCTCGATGGAGGTGCCCATCGCGTACTTGTTGTTCTCGATGATGAACACGACCGGCAGCTTCCACAGCTGCGCCATGTTGAAGGCCTCGTAGACCTGACCCTGATTGGCGGCGCCGTCGCCGAAGTAGCTGAGGCAAACGCGGCCGTTGTCGCGATACTTGTCGGCGAAGGCCAGGCCCGCGCCAAGCGGCACGCAGGCGCCAACGATGCCGTGGCCGCCGTAGAAGCCTTTATCCGGGGCGAACATGTGCATCGAGCCGCCCTTGCCCTTTGAGCAGCCGTTGCGGCGTCCCGTCAGCTCGGCCATGACGCTGCCCGGATCCATGCCGACGGCGAGTGTGTGACCGTGGTCACGGTACGCGGTGATGACCTGGTCGCCGGGCTCAAGCGCCATCTGCATGCCTACGACGACGGCTTCCTGGCCGATGTAGAGATGGCAGAAGCCGCCGATGTGACCCATGCCGTATAGCTGCCCGGCCTTTTCCTCGAAGCGGCGGATGAGCAGCATTTTGCGGTAGGCGTCGAGCTGTTCGTCGCGCGTGAAGCGATCGCGCGCCGACTTCTTGTGGCCGTTGGTGCTCAAGTCTTTGCCGCCCGATGCCGCGGCAGAGGCTGAAGCACGCGAGGATTTTCCTGAAGCCATCGAGATACCCAGTCGCCGCGACACGGGTTGCTGCACCGAGTCGGAGCCTACAAGAGCAAATCGGCGATGGCCAGAAATGGCGCGGCGGATGAACCGGCGAGAAGCATATGGTGCCGCCGGCGCCGCGCGGAATCAGGGACGCGTCAGTACCTGATCTTGCGGACGCACGAAGCCCAACACCTCGCGAGCGACTTCCTCGACGAGGTCTGGGTCGGGCTTTGCAGGCGAAAGAAGAGCGACGTCGCGCTCGAGTTTGGCGCGCACGGCTTCGAGGCTTTTGATCTCAAACTCCAACAGGGCTGATCGTTCGATCAGCTTGGATCGCACCTCGAAGCCGTGCCTGCCATTGATTGCATGATGAACGAAGTAGGCCGTCAAACCGAAGCAGAGAAGCAAAACCGTCGCCTGCCGTGGCCTCGATCGTCGATCATGATTTTTTGGCTGACGCAGCACTTTGGGTACGCTGCACAAAACTGGTGGACCCGACCTTTATGACACCGGCTTCTTAATTCGAGGTAAAGCCGTGTCCCGGCTCGGATGATTTTCAATTCCGTGCTCAAAACATAGTGCCGCCGCGGATGACGCTTTTGCCGGCGTAGCGCGCGACGTCGCCCAGCTCGCCCTCGATACGGATGAGCTGGTTGTACTTGGCGAGGCGGTCGGAGCGGCACAGCGAACCAGTCTTGATCTGGCCGGCGTTGGTAGCCACAGCGAGGTCGGCAATGGTTGCGTCCTCGGTCTCCCCCGAGCGGTGCGAGATGACGGCGGTATAGGCGGCGCGCTGCGCCATGGACACGGCGTCGAGCGTTTCCGACAGCGACCCGATCTGGTTGACCTTGACCAGGATCGAGTTGGCGATACCGCGCTTCAGGCCCTGCTCCAGGCGCTCCGTGTTGGTGACGAAAAGATCATCGCCGACGAGCTGACAGCGCGCGCCGATCGCGTTGGTGAGTGCCTTCCAGCCCTCCCAATCGTCTTCCGACATGCCGTCCTCGATGGATATGATCGGGAAGCGTGACACGAGGCTTTCCAGGTACTTGACCATGCCCGCCGCATCGAGCGACTTGCCTTCGCCTTCCAGCGTGTACTTGCCGTTCTTGAAGAACTCGGTCGCCGCGCAGTCGAGCGCCAGCATCACGTCGTCGCCCGGCTTGTATCCGGCACCCTCGATCGCCTTCATGATGTAGCCAAGTGCCTCGTCGGCTGACTTCAGGTTGGGCGCGAAGCCGCCCTCATCGCCCACGCTGGTGGAGAGGCCGGCGTCCTTCAGCGACTTCTTCAGGGTATGGAAGATTTCCGCGCCCATGCGCACGGCGTCCGCGATCGAGCCGGCGGAAACCGGCATGATCATGAATTCCTGGATGTCGATCGGGTTGTCGGCATGCGCGCCGCCGTTGACGATATTCATCATTGGTACCGGCAGGACGTGCGCCGCCGCGCCGCCGAGGTAGCGGTAGAGCGGCAGCCCGCTTGATTCCGCGGCAGCCTTCGCCGTCGCCAGCGACACGCCGAGGATGGCGTTGGCGCCGAGGCGGCTCTTGTTGCGCGTGCCGTCGAGCTGGATCAGCGCCGCATCGACACCGCGCTGGTCCTCGGCGTCCATGCCGGCAAGCGCATCAAAGATCTCCGTGTTGACGGCATCGACCGCCTTCTCGACGCCCTTGCCGAGGTAGCGCGACTTGTCGCCGTCGCGCAACTCGACCGCCTCGTGCGCGCCCGTGGAGGCGCCCGACGGCACCGCCGCGCGGCCCATGGCTCCATCCTCCAGCACGACGTCGACCTCAACCGTCGGGTTGCCGCGGCTGTCGAGGATCTCGCGGCCGATGATGTCGATAATGGCGGTCATGGTCGGTACCTTATGAGTTGCGGGCCGCGGACGGGCATGGGAGGGTCCGGCGCGTTTTAGCTGCTCTTGCCTGAAGCGCAAAGGCCTGAAAATCCGCCCCTCAGGTGGCCGGGCCCGGTCTCAGTGCGAAAGTTTCAGGAGCCAAATCATGCCCGAGACGAAGACCTACAGCGGCAGCTGCCATTGCGGCCGTGTCACTTACGAGGCTGACGCCGATTTGAGCCAGGTCATCTCCTGTAACTGCTCGAGCTGCCGCCGGCGCGGCTCACTCCTCGCTTTTGTGCCCGATGTGAAGTTCCGGCTGAAAAGCGGCGCGGACGCCCTCACCCAATACGAGTTCAATAAAAAGGTCATTCATTACCAGTTCTGCGAGACGTGCGGCATCCAGCCGTTTGCGCGCGGAACGCGGCCGGACGGCGTGCCTATCGTGGCACTCAACGTCCGTTGCCTCGAAGGGGTCGACCTCGAAGCACTCAAAATCAAGAAATTCGACGGCGCCGGTCTCTGACGGGGCATCCATGACAAGCGATGCGGCACTGGTGTTGTTCTCCGGTGGGCAGGATTCGACCGTCTGTCTCGCCTGGGCGCTAGATCGGTATGAGACTGTCGAGACGGTAGGTTTCGCCTACGGCCAGCGCCACGCGGCGGAGCTCACGGTGCGCGAGCAATTGCGTCAGGCGCTGGGCGAGATCGACGCGCGCTGGGCCAAGCGGCTTGGCGCCGATCACACGCTCGAGCTACCGGAGCTGGGCCGCATCAGCGATACGGCGCTGACGCGCGATGCCGAAATCGAGATGAACGCGGCTGGACTACCCTCGACATTCGTGCCCGGCCGCAATCTCCTCTTTTTCACCTATGCCGCCGCCCTAGCCTACCGGCGCGGCATGCGCACGCTTGTCGGCGGCATGTGCGAAACCGACTTTTCCGGCTATCCCGACTGCCGCAACGACACGCTGCAGACGCTCGCGCAGGCGATATCCCTTGGCACCGACGCCGAATTTATCATCGAGACGCCGCTGATGTGGATCGACAAGGCCGGCACCTGGGCGCTGGCCGAGAAGCTCGGAGGCACGCCATTGGTCGAGCTGATCGTCGAAGACTCGCACACTTGCTATCTCGGCATCCGGTCGCGGCGGCACGCGTGGGGCTACGGTTGCGGGCATTGTCCGGCGTGCGTGTTGCGCGCCAAGGGGTGGGATGCATGGCAAGCCGCGAAGATGAGCTGACGCGCGCCGTCGACCTCGCCCTCGCTGAGGATTGGGATGCGACGCACGCCATCGCCCAACGTCACGAAGGCAACGCCGCAGCCGACTGGCTGCACGGTGTGTTGCATAAGATCGAGGGCGACGATGGCAACGCCCGCTACTGGTACCGGCACTCTGGGCACGCGTTCGACGAGTTCGCCGATCCCAGGGCAGAGCTCGCCGCCATCCGCGCGCTCCTCGGCCGTTAAGCGCAGCGGCGGACACCCGTTGCTCGCAACGCGGGCCCAGAGCAAGCTGCCGGCTCCTTCATTGCTATATGGATTGCCCAGATGAGCCGACTTCCGATTGTCTTTGCCGTCGTCCTCGCTCTTGCGCCTGCCTTGGCGGAGGAACCTCAGGTGATGCCGGATCAGCTGACCTTCGGTTATGAGGACGAAGGCAAGGTCGACGCTTCGCCAGCCGGGTGCGAAGCCTTCGTGAAAGAGAACATCGATTGGCCCGAGCCGGAGATGTCCAACGCCATCAAGGACGTTTGCGGGGCACGCAAGCGGCATGTCGAGGCCTACGCCGCCATTCAAATGAGCTACAGAGCACTCGCCAAGCAGATCGGCGACGATAACCGGCTCGACACGGCCGCCGCGGTGGCGAGCTTCGAAGCGATGGTCAAAGCTTGCATCGACCACAAATCGAACGTTACGACCGGCGGTCACAACATCACGATCGACGTCATCCCCCACGACATCGCGGCGCGGTGCCTGGATATGGGCAGAGTAATACTCGACGAGGAGACGAGCTGGCTGATGACCGATCTGGAGAAGCGCGTGCATTTCTCGCCCTGAGCGGTGGTGCGTCCGCAATAGTTTCCGAAACGTTCCTTTGGCGCGTGCGTCAAACCGCGCCTGTCAACTCGCCATTAGGCGGGTCGCAACCTTGTGCGTGCGTTCGCATATGGAGCGTCGGATATACTCGACGGCATCAGAGGCCGAGGAGACCCCCATGGGCGATTTGAGCAAAGCTGCCGAGCGCCGCAAAGCGCCGCTGCAGACACCAAGCCATTACGACACCAATGCCATCCGCGATATTTCCGGCGCGCTCAACGCGCTGCTCGCCGATACATTCGCCATCTACCTCAAGACCAAAAACTTCCACTGGCACATGAGCGGGCCGCATTTCCGCGACTATCACTTGCTGCTTGACGAGCAGGGCGACCAGATATTCGCCATGACCGACCTGCTGGCCGAGCGCGTGCGCAAAATCGGGGGCATCACGCTGCACTCGATCGGAGAAATCGGGCGCCTGCAGCGCGTCGAGGACAACGACGCGGTCTATGTGACGCCGCAGGACATGCTGTCGGAGCTGCGCGACGACAACAAGGATCTGGTGGGCCGCCTGCGCGAGGCACACGACCTGTGCGACGAGCTCAAGGACGTGGCGACTGCTAGCCTCATCGAGAACTGGATCGACGAGACCGAGCGGCGGGTGTGGTTCCTGTTCGAAGCCACGCGCGACCGGAACGTCTCGCCCTAGGTGTCCACCGTCGTCATCACCTCACGCGGCGGTGGCCAAAGCCGCCGCCGCGGTTTTTCCCGCGCGCCTTCCGCGCCGTAGCGAAGGAGAACCCCGTGTCTCTCACCCAAACCGACCCGCAGGTCGGCAAGACGGCGCTTCCGAAGCGTCGCCTCGGCCGCACCGACATGCACATCACGCCCGTCGGGCTCGGCGCCTGGGCCATGGGCGGCGGAGATTGGGCCGTCGGCTGGGGGAGCCAAGACGATAGGCAGTCGATCGCCGCGATCCGGCACGCAGTCGACCGCGGCGTCAATTGGGTCGACACCGCCGCCATATATGGTC
>DATBSP010000051.1:0-13386 GCA_036559705.1 Hyphomicrobium sp. | reverse complement strand
AGGCGCTTGCCATATAGGTGAACGACATGTCGAACCGGCCGCAATTGAAGGTCGTTGAGGGGGGTGCGATGGACAAGATGAAGGCGCTGGAGGCGGCGCTCTCCCAGATCGAGAAGATGCACGGCAAGGGCTCGGTCATGCGCCTTGGCGCCAGCGACCAGAGCATGGATGTGGAGGCGATCTCCACGGGCTCCCTCGGCCTCGACATCGCGCTGGGCATCGGCGGCTTGCCGCGCGGGCGCGTCGTCGAAATCTACGGACCTGAATCCTCCGGCAAGACAACGCTCTCCCTGCAGGTCCTCGCCGAGGCCCAGAAGACGGGCGGCATCTGCGCCTTCGTCGACGCCGAGCACGCGCTCGATCCGGTCTACGCCAGGAAGCTCGGGGTCAAGGTCGAGGACCTCTTGATTTCGCAACCCGACAGCGGCGAGCAAGCGCTGGAGATCGCCGACACGCTGGTGCGCTCCGGCGCCGTCGACGTGCTGGTCGTCGACAGTGTCGCCGCGCTCACACCCAAGGCCGAGCTCGAAGGCGAGATGGGCGATATGCAACCCGGCATGCAGGCGCGCCTGATGAGCAAGGCGCTGCGCAAGCTCACCGCCTCAATCTCCAAGTCGCGGACAATGGTGATCTTCATCAATCAGATCCGCATGAAGATCGGCATCATGTTCGGCAATCCGGAGACGACGACGGGCGGCAACGCGCTGAAGTTCTACGCCTCCGTGCGCCTCGACATCCGCCGCATCGGCCAGATCAAGGATCGTGAGGAGATCGTCGGCAACCAGACGCGCGTCAAGGTCGTCAAGAACAAGGTGGCGCCGCCGTTCAAGCAGGTCGAGTTCGACATCATGTACGGCGAGGGCATCTCCAAGACGGGCGAGCTGATCGATCTGGGCTCGAAGGTCAATATCGTCGAGAAATCCGGCGCCTGGTTCTCCTACGACGGCAACCGCATCGGCCAGGGCCGCGAGAACGCCAAGGCGTTCCTCAAGGAGAACCCGAAGGTCGCTGCCGCCATCGAGAAGGCCATTCGGCAGAACGCCGGGCTCATCGTCGATAAGCTGTTGATCGAGGAACAATCGGCCGAGGAGCCGGACGAGGACGGCGTGCTGGCCGACGAGGACGACGGGGGCAAGAAGCCCGCCCGCGCCAAAAGGTGATCCGCCATAGTTGTTGCAACGGCGTCGGCCCCCTCGGTCCGGCGCCGTTTTGCATTGCTTCTTGTCATTCCGGCACTGTTGCCGGGAAGCGGCGCGGAGTTCGCGGGTGGGTGGATCCCGCGGACAAGCCCTGGGATGACCGTACCGGATGCCAACCCGGTAGAAAGCGCCGCAGGCGCTTGACACCGAGGCCCGCAATCCCCGACGGATAGGTCCAACGATGCGGTGCCTGCGCCCAAGGGCGGACAGCACCAGGCGCCCAATCCGAAAGCTGAGCAATGGCCTCCGTCAACGATATCCGCCGCGCGTTTCTCGACTTCTTCAAGAAGAACGGCCACGAGGTGGTGCCGTCGTCCCCGCTCGTGCCGCGCAACGACCCGACGTTGATGTTCACCAATGCCGGCATGGTGCAGTTCAAGAACGTGTTCACCGGCCAGGAAACGCGCCCCTACGTGCGTGCCGCCACTTCGCAAAAGTGCGTGCGCGCCGGCGGCAAGCACAACGACCTCGACAATGTCGGCTATACGGCGCGCCACCACACCTTCTTCGAGATGCTCGGCAACTTCTCGTTCGGCGACTACTTCAAGGGCCAAGCGATACCCCTCGCCTGGGAGCTGCTGACCAAGGGCTACGGCCTCGACAAGAAGCGCCTCACCATCACCGTCTATCACGACGATGAGGAAGCCCATGCGATCTGGAAGAAGCTGACGGGTTTCGGCGACGACAAGATCATCCGCATCGCGACGTCCGACAACTTCTGGCAGATGGGCGACACGGGGCCATGCGGGCCGTGCTCGGAGATCTTCTTTGATCACGGCGACAAGATTCCCGGTGGGCCGCCGGGCTCCGCTGATGCCGACGGCGACCGCTTCGTCGAGATCTGGAATCTCGTGTTCATGCAGTTCGAGCAGCTCGCCCCCGGCGAGCGCGTGCCGCTGCCCAAGCAGTCGGTCGATACCGGCATGGGGCTCGAACGCCTCGCTGCCGTGCTGCAGGGCGTCCACGACAACTACGACATCGACCTGTTCAAGGCGCTGATCGCGGCCTCGGTGCAGGCGACCGGCGTGCCGGCGACGGGCGAGCACAAGGCTTCGCACCGCGTCATCGCCGATCACTTGCGGGCGACGAGCTTCCTCATCGCCGACGGCGTGCTGCCGTCGAACGAAGGGCGCGGCTACGTGCTTCGCCGCATCATGCGCCGTGCCATGCGCCACGCGCACCTGCTCGGCGCCGAGGAGCCGCTGATGTATCGCCTCGTGCCCGCGCTGGTGCACGAAATGGGCGACACGTACCACGAGCTGCGGCGCGCCCAGCCGCTGATCACCGAGACGCTGCATTTTGAAGAGACGCGTTTCAAGAAGACCCTGGAGAAGGGCCTCGGCCTGCTCGGTGACACCTCCTCCAAGCTCAAGAAGGGCGACGTGCTGCCGGGCGAGACGGCGTTCAAGCTTTACGACACCTATGGCTTCCCGCTCGACCTCACCGAGGACGCGTTGCGGGCGCGCGGCGTCTCCGTCGATACCAAGGGCTTTGATGCCGCCATGGAGCGGCAGAAGGCGGAAGCGCGCAAAGCCTGGAAGGGCTCCGGCGAGGCAGCGACGGAAGCCGTTTGGTTCGAGGTCAAGGAGAAGACCGGTGCCACCGAGTTCCTCGGCTACGACACCGAGACGGCGGCGGGCGAGATCGTCACGCTGGTGAAGGACGGCAAGGAAGCCAAGTCGCTCAAGGCAGGCGATGAAGCGGCGATTGTCGTCAACCAGACGCCGTTTTACGGCGAGTCCGGCGGCCAGGTCGGCGACGAAGGCATCATCCGCGGCGCCAAGGGGGCCGTATTCCGCGTCACCGATACGCAGAAGAAGGCGGGTGCCCTGTTCGTGCACCTCGGCAAGGTCGAGAGCGGCAGCTTCAAGAATGGTGAGGTCGTCGATCTCGAGGTCGACCACGCCAACCGCTCGGCCATCCGCGCCAACCACTCGGCAACCCATCTGCTGCACGAGGCGTTGCGCCAGGTGCTCGGCCCGCACGTTGCGCAGAAGGGTTCGCTGGTCGAGCCGGGGCGTTTGCGCTTCGATTTCTCACATACCAAGCCGATGTCGGCCGAGGAGATCGCCGCGGTCGAGGCGCGCGCCAACGCCATCGTGCTGCAGAACGCGCCGGTCGAGACGCGACTGATGGCGATCGAGGACGCCATGCAATCGGGTGCCATGGCGCTGTTCGGCGAGAAGTACGGCGATGAGGTGCGCGTCGTCGCCATGGGCGATGCCGGCCCCAATGCCAATAAGGCTTGGTCCGTGGAGCTGTGCGGCGGCACGCACGTGAAGCGCACCGGCGACATCGGGCTCGTCAAGGTCATCGCCGAGACGGCCAGCGCCTCCGGCGTGCGCCGCATCGAGGCCTTCACCGCCGACGCGGCACGCGCCTACTTGAACGATCAGGATGCGCGCCTCAAAGAGATTGCCGCGGCGCTGCACGTGCGACCCGAGGATGCGGCCGAGCGCGTCAAGGCGCTGGTGGAGGAAAGAAAGCAGCTCGAGCGCCAGCTGGCCGACGCCAAGAAGCAGATAGCCATGGGGGGCGCCGGCAAGGACGCTGGCCCCGCCATCGTCGAAATCGGCGGGCGCAAGTTCCTCAAGCTGTCCGTCTCCGGCGTCGAGATGAAGGATCTCAAGGCCATGGCCGACGACGGCCGCGCCAAGATCGGCTCCGGTATTGTGGCGATCGCCAACAACTCGGCCGATGGCAAGCTCGGTATCGTCGTCGCGGTGACGACCGATCTCGCCGGCGAGGTGAGCGCAGTCGATCTCGTGCGCGCCGGCTCGGAGGCCGTCGGCGGCAAGGGCGGGGGCGGGCGCCCCGACATGGCGCAGGCCGGCGGACCCGACGGCTCGCGCGCCGATGCTGCACTGCAGGCGATCGAGGCACGGCTTAACGCCGCCTGAACTTTCCGCGGGGAGCGCGCATAGCGCCTCATTGTCGGGATGATTCTGCTATTGATCCCCTGAGTGCGTCACGCGGGCCGGCCGCGTTGACGTGATTGGCGGGAAGGCGATGACGGCGGAAGGAACCGATTTCACCATCTACCGCGAGGCAATGATCGTCCTCGCTACCGCCGCCGTGCTTGTGCCCATCGGCCAGCGTTTCAAGCTCAGCCCCATCCTCGGTTTTCTCATCGCTGGTGCCGTGCTCGGGCCGCATGGCCTAGGGGCGCTGCAGGGCTACTTGCCGCCGTTGCGGTGGGTGACAGTCTCCGAGGAACGCGGACTCGGCGCCATGGCCGAGCTAGGCGTCGTATTCCTCCTCTTTATCATCGGGCTCGAGTTGTCGTTTACACGCCTCATGACCATGCGCCGTCTGGTGTTCGGCCTCGGAACGCTGCAGGTCACCATCTCGGCGGTGATCATCGGCATCGTCGCGGCCCTGTTCGGTGCCCGCCCCGGTGCCGCTGGGCTCATCGGTCTTTCGCTGGCGCTGTCCTCGACCGCCGTCGTCATAGAGGTGCTGTCGCGGCGCGGCCGCCTCAGCTCGACCACCGGGCGAACGTCCTTCGCCATTCTGCTGCTGCAGGACCTCGCGGTCGTCCCTCTGTTGTTCCTCGTCAACATCCTCGGACCGGAGAGCGGCGGCAGCCTGCTAGCCGGTCTCGCGCAGGCGTTCGGCCAGGCCATCCTCGTCATCGCGCTGATCGCGATCGTCGGCAAGGCGTTGTTGCGGCCGCTGTTCCGTTCGGTCGCTGCGGCGGATTCAACCGAGCTGTTCGTCGCCGCCGCGTTGTTCGTCGCCGTCGGCAGCGGGCTTGTCACCGCCGCCGCCGGCCTGTCGATGGCGCTCGGCGCCTTCGTTGCCGGCTTGCTGTTGGCGGAGACCGAGTATCACCGTGCCATCGAGGCGACCATCGACCCGTTCAAGGGGCTCTTGCTCGGCGTGTTTTTCTTCTCCGTCGGTATGAGCCTCGACGTCGCCTACCTGTGGTCGAACCCGTTGCCGATCCTCTTCGGACTTGTGGGGTTGATCGTCATCAAGTCGGGCGTACTTGTCGTGCTGTTGCGCCTGTTCCGCGTTCCCTGGCCGGCGACCATTGAGACGGCGACGCTGCTCGGGCCGGGCGGCGAGTTTGCCTTCATCGTCATCGGCCTCGCTGTGGCAAAGAAGATTGTCGAGCCAGGCATGGGCGAGGTGGTGCTCGCCATCACGTCGTCCTCCATGGCGCTCGTGCCGGTACTTGATTACTTCGCTCGCTTATGGGCGCAGGACGTCGCCAAGCAGGAGCCGAACCCGGTTCTCGGCATGCCGCCCCCGCAGGAGCACGTCGACGCCATCGTCATCGGCTGCGGCCGCGTCGGCCGGCTGGTGTCGGAGATGCTGACGCGTCACGGCATCAAGCACATCATCGTCGAGAAGGACCCAAGGAGCGTCGAGCGGGGCCGCGAGGAGAGCTTCCCGGTCTATTTCGGCGATGCCAAGAACCCGCTGTTCCTCAAGCGCTGCGGCATCGAAGAGGCGAAAGGCGTCGTCATCACTATCAACAAGCCAGCGGCCGTCGGCGAGATCGTCGCCGCCGTGCGTGGGCTGCGCGGCGACATTATCATCGTCGCCCGCGCGCGCGATGCCGAGCACGCACGCCAGCTTTACAAGCAGAAAGTCTCCGACGCAGTGCCTGAGACTATCGAGGCAAGCCTACAGCTTTCCGAGGCAACGCTCGTCGGTCTCGGCGTGCCGACGGGTCCCGTCATCGCCTCGATCCACGAGAAGCGCGACGAGTTCCGCGAGCAGCTGCAGGGTGCCGCCGGCCGGCCCACGCGGGGCTTGCGCGCCAGCCAGCTGAAGCGCACGACCTAGCTCAGCAGCGCACTTGTTACGGGGCCGTCGCCGGCGTCGCGTTGAAGTCGCGGGCGGCACGTTCTGCGGCCCGATGTTGCCCCCGAAGAAGACATAAGGCGACGGCCGTGTTTTTCGTCTATCCGGCGCTGCTTGCCGGGCCGCTAGGCGAGGAGATCGGCTGGCGAGGATATGCGCTGCCACGCTTGCAAGAGCTGCACGGTCCCGTGAGGGCCAGCTTGATCCTCGGCTTGCTCTGGGCGTTCTGGCATTCGCCCATTTGGTTCAGCGGGGAGTGGTCGGAGCCAACATTGCTCAACATCGCCGTCTTCGTCTTCTGGATCGTCGCGGTGACGTTCGTCTTCACCTGGGTGTTCGACAACACGCAGGGGAGTGTGTTGATAGCGATCCTCCTGCACGGCACGATGGACGTCTTCCCCAACACGCTACTGTTGCCGCATCTGCCAGCCGCTGCGACGATGACCAGCGCCGGTGTGCTGAAGACGTACTGGGCCCTGGCATTGGGCTTTGGAGTGTCGGCCGTCCTCCTCGTCATTCTGACGCGCGGCCGGCTAGGAGCTAAGCGGCCTTGGTCATCTCGACCTTGAGGTTGTGGTCGACCTTGTCGAGGAAGCCGGTGGTCGACAGCCACTGCTGCCGGTCGCCGACGAGCAGGGCGAGATCCTTGGTCATGTGGCCGGACTCTACCGTGCGCACGCACACGCGCTCGAGCGCCGAGGCGAACTCCGCCAGCGCGGTGTTGCCATCGAGTTTGGCGCGGTGCGCCATGGCTCGCGTCCAGGCGAAGATCGAGGCGATGGCGTTGGTCGAGGTTTCCTTGCCTTGCTGGTGCTCGCGGTAATGGCGCGTGACGGTGCCGTGCGCCGCCTCCGCCTCGACCGTCTTGCCGTCGGGCGTCATCAGCACCGAGGTCATCAGGCCGAGCGAGCCGAAGCCCTGCGCGACGATGTCCGATTGCACGTCGCCGTCGTAGTTCTTGCACGCCCACACGTAGCCTCCCGACCATTTCAAGGCGGAGGCGACCATGTCGTCGATCAGGCGGTGCTCGTAGGTCAGCTTGCGCTTCTTGAACTCGTCGGCGAACTCGGCGTCGAACACTTCCTGGAACAGATCTTTGAAGCGGCCGTCGTAGGCCTTGAGGATGGTATTCTTGGTCGACAGGTAGGCCGGGTAGTTGCGGTTGAGCGCGTAGTTGAAGGTGGCGCGCGCGAACTCGCGGATGCTGTCGTCGAGATTGTACATGGCCATGGCGACGCCGCTGCCAGGCGACTTGAACACCTCGCGCTCGATCACCTCGCCGTTCTCGCCGACAAACTTGATCGTCAGCGTGCCCTCGCCAGGGAAACGGAAGTCCGTGGCGCGGTACTGGTCGCCGTAGGCGTGGCGGCCGATGACGATGGGCTGCGTCCAGCCGGGGACGAGGCGCGGCACGTTGCGGCAGATAATGGGCTCGCGGAAGATGACGCCACCGAGGATGTTGCGGATGGTGCCGTTGGGGCTCTTCCACATCTCCTTGAGATTGAACTCTTTGACGCGCGCCTCGTCCGGCGTGATGGTCGCGCACTTGACGCCGACGCCGTGCTTCTTGATGGCGTTGGCGGCGTCGATGGTGACCTGATCGTTGGTGGCGTCGCGGTTCTCGATGGACAGATCGTAGTATTCGAGCGTCACATCGAGATGCGGATGAATCAGCTTGTCCTTGATCAGTTTCCAGATGATGCGTGTCATCTCGTCACCGTCCAGCTCGACGACGGTTCCGGTCACCTTGATCTTCTGCATTGAGGCCTCAAGAAAAGACGTGGCTTGAATTTATTGGCACCATATCCGCGGTGTTGCGTCGCAACAAGACAGCAAAGGCGCCGTACTTGAGCGCAACCGTCGACATTGGGCGTGACGCGCAAGGTCACCGCGTGCCGCTGCTTTTCGGTAGCGGCCCGCCCGTCGCCGAGGTCGTGCGCGTGTGCCACGAGCGCACGATCGACGTCGGCCTTGCAGAACTCGCCATCAACGGCTTGGACCGGGCCACATTGGAGCCCGCGCTCATTTATTGCGCCGAACTGCGTTGCGAGGCCGACGCGGCGACCTGCCCTGGCTGCAAGCGGCGCACGGAGGCGCTTGGCATCCATTCCATCGACGACTTCATCGCCCAGCACAGGGAAGTTGTCGTGGGCGACGGTTCCGTTCGTCTCTTGGGTCAGGGCGAAGGTACGCTGCACACGCCTGCTCTCGCCGCGTTGGAGAAGACCTGGTCGGGCGAAAATTACTGGTTCTGGGCGCGGCGCGTTCTGCGCAAGCTGCGTCACGGCATCCGCCGCTCAGGCCTGCATGGCACTCCCTTTGCCGGCGAAGGCGAGACGCCTGCCGTATTGCTGATGGAGCCGCAGCTGGCGGACAACGTCGGTATGGTGGCGCGCGCCATGGCCAACTTCGGCCTCGACGATTTGCGCCTCATCGCGCCGCGTGACGGCTGGCCGAACGAAAAGGCGCGCATCGCCGCTTCGGGCGCCAACTACATCATCGACGACGCGGTGGATTTCCCGACCCTCGATGCGGCGATCAGCGACTGCAACTGGCTGGCCGCGACCACCGCGCGCCAGCGCGATTTGAGGAAGCCCGTACTCACCCCCATCGAGGCCGTGGCGGAGATGCGCCGCCGCATCGACCGCGGCGAGCGTTGCAGCGTGCTGTTCGGGCGCGAGCGCAGCGGTTTGGAGACCACCGAGGTCGCCAACGCCGACGCGTTGATCATGATTCCGGTAAACTCTCGTTTCGCTTCTCTAAACTTGGCGCAGGCGGTGCTCATCCTCGGCTACGAGTGGATGCGTGGAAGTGATGCCCAAAGTCTCGGCCGCGTAACCACTTATGAAAAGCCTCTGGAGGCCGGCCTCTACCTCGGGGACGACCGCCCGGCGACAAAGGAGGAGCTGCTCGGATTCTTCGATCATATCGAGGCCGAGCTCGAGCGCCTCGGCTTCTTCAACCCGCCGCACAAGCGCGCCACTGTGGTGCGAAATCTACGCACGATGTTCTCGCGTATGGGCGCCACCGAGCAGGAAGTCCGCACTCTCCGTGGTATTGTTGCAACTCTGGCGAAGGGCAAGGGACATGCTCGCAAGCCGTCAAACTGACCGCCATTATCTGGCCAAGTTTTGAGCTGAGCGATGCCCTCGCAAAGGCCGGATTTCTGCTTTAGGCCGCGCAGGCGAATGCGGCAAGAGCCAACAGGAACAATATAACGCAGGGACAGTTTCAGGAGATGCGGATCATGAAATGGGCGGGGAGGGGTTGGTGCGCGGTGGTGATGGCCACCATTTTTGCGGCTGCGCCAGCCAATGCGAACGCGCAGGAGCTCAGCGAGAAGGCGACACTCACTTTTATGGAATACGCGTGGACGCTGACGCCGGAGCGGTTCACCAAGCCCAATGGTGAAACCATCCTCATCGA
The DNA here is from genome assembly GCA_036559705.1 of Hyphomicrobium sp. Taxonomy (GTDB): domain Bacteria; phylum Pseudomonadota; class Alphaproteobacteria; order Rhizobiales; family Hyphomicrobiaceae; genus Hyphomicrobium_A. Next base: position 3,946 of record DATBSP010000051.1, on the reverse strand, counting down.
CAAAACGAAGCGCGCCCAGGTCACCATTCCTATCGACGTCGCGCGCGAGGTTATTCGCGCCGGCCGTCTGTCGGCGCACGCGCAGGCCTGTGGGCTGGCGCAGGAGCAGGGCGACAATCACAGCTCGCTGATGCGCCGCCAAGTACAGACCAAGAAGTGGTCGCCGCAGCAGATGGTCTATATCAATCAGCTACACCTGACGGTCGTCATGCTGCTCACCGGCCGCATCAAGCTGGTCGAGAAGGCGGAAGGCGGAAAAGCCGCCGACGCCAAGGCCCCCGACAAGGAGGTCGTCGTTGCACAGGAGCCGGAAAAAGCCGCCCAAACCTGCTCGGCCGAACAGAAGGCGAAGGTGAAGGAGCTGATCGCGGCCTACGTCAAGACGGGGCCGGCCTTGGCTTCGAGCAATACGGTAGGCGCCGCGCCGGCCGAGGCGGCCAATTCGTCCGCTGCGCCCGCGGCGACGCCCGCCGCAGCCGCTGCGCCCAAGAAGTAGGGAATGTCCTGCTGGCGCCAGCTCGCGGTTGACGCCACCCTCGACACCCGGTATCTAGCCATCCAACGCGGGCCATAGGTTTTGGCCCGCGTTTTAATTGCGCACCTGCGGCGGCGTCCATATGCGACGCGGCCTGTCGGCTCCGAAGGGCTTTAGGGCTCCGGCGGGCAGAGGAGGGGGCGCTCCAAACACAACAAGCAATTGGAGTGCTGTTACCATGACCAAGCGCATTCGCGCCAAGCACAAGATCGACCGCCGCCTCGGAGAGAACATTTGGGGCCGCCCGAAAAGTCCGCTCAACCGGCGCGAATCGCGCCCCGGCCAGCACGGTGAGCGCCGCGTCCAAAAGCTGTCGGACTACGGCCAGCAGCTGAAGGCCAAGCAGAAGCTCAAGGGCTATTACGCCAACCTCAACGAGCGCCAGTTCCACCGCATCTACGCCGAAGCTTCGCGCCTCAAGGGCTCGACCTCGGAGCACGTCATCGGCCTCCTCGAGCGCCGCCTCGACGCCATCGTCTACCGCGCCAAGTTCGTACCGACGGTGTTCGCCGCGCGCCAGTTCGTCAGCCATGGTCACGTCACCGTCAACGGCCGGCGCGTCACGGTGCCGAGCTACCGATGCAAGATCGGCGACGTCATCGAGGTGAAGGAGAAATCGCGCCAGCTGCCGCTCGTGCTGGAAGCCATCAAGAGTCCGGAGCGTGACGTGCCCGACTACGTCGAGGCCGACCACAACCGCATGAGCGCCAAGTTCCTGCGCGTCCCGGCGCTGTCCGATGTGCCTTACCCGGTGCACATGGAGCCGAACCTCGTGGTCGAGTTCTACTCGCGCTAACGAGGGTTCTACTCGCGCCAAGCGAAGCTTTTCAGAGCGAATTTGCCAAGGCCTCCGCGCATCGGAGGCCTTTCGCGTATCAGGCGGCGATCAGCACTTCCTCGAGCGGGCGGCGCGCCGCGTGCGGCGGCATGGCGACGCCTTCTTTCAAGTAGCCGAAGCGACTCAATAGCTGCGCGGCGCGTCCCGGTGCGGCGAGGCCGGCAAGCTTCGGGCGGATGGATCCCACCTCGATCGGCTGATTGAGGAAGGCGTTGACGAGGCCGTGCATAGTCAGCGTGTGCAGCACGGCGGCGAGCGCCCGGCCGGCGGCGATCCAATCGGCGCGCGTGTCGCCGGGCGTCGAGAAGACGCCGAGCAGCGGCGCCCCGAGCACGTTAGGCTTGTCCATGCGGGCGACGGCGCTACCGAGATCGAACGTGCGCATCAGCGCTGCCGCGACTCGGGTCGCCCAGTCGGGGAAGCCGAAGCCGGGGCCGGCGAGACCGTCGCCGGCTGGCGAGGCCAGCGGGTGCATCCAGGAAGCGAGCTCATCGCGGAACGCCGGGTTGGCGAACTGAATGTGGTCCGCATCGACCACCAGCTCGGCGACGGCATCGCGCATCGCCGCGTTTTCAAACAGGCTAAGCTCGACGCCGAACGGACGCGCTGTCTCCCGCATGAGCGTTTGCACGTCGGCCGGCACCGCTGTCTCGGCGTAGGGCAGGCGCACCGTGCGCCGTGTGGCGATGGCATCGAGCATCTCGCGATCGATGCCGCCCGAGGCCGGCACCGGCAGCAGCGTGATGCGCGCAATGACATCGGGAACGGGCGGTAGCGGTATCGGCACCAACGTGCCGGTAAGCCCGAAGGCGCGTAACGCGCCGAGCAGCGTCTCGGCAGCGGCGGCGCACGACATGGTCATCTCGCGGTCGTGCGGGTCGACCATTGTGCATGGCGCGGCTCGTGTCGGCGACGACGTCGACGTGCGTGTCGCTCAGCACGAAGCGCCACGGCCGCGTGTTATGGCCGGACGGGGCCAGCACCGCGTAGCGCACGAGGAAGGCGAGCTGCTGACGCGGCGATCCAAGGATTGGGAAATCGTCGGGATCGATGCTCCACGCCAGCTCCGAGGGAAGCGGTCTCCGACATTGGCAGTATCTCCGCAGTGACCAGTCGCTCGCGCGCAATGGTCGCAATGGTTACGGATCGCCGATTGCGGAAATTTCCTACAGCGGTTCGGGGTCTGCTACGGCCGCGCCGAAACTTGCCTCTTTGCTTAACGGGCGGTGACGCCGCCCGGGATTGGTCGGCAGCGTGACGACTTCGCCGCCCGGCGCGCCGGCTCCAGCGGCATCGGCAACTCGAAGGTCGCCGACGCCTACCGGGCGCGGCGGCACAGTGTTGGCCCAGCCGTAGGCGAGCATGGTGATCAGCGCCGAAGCGGCGAAGAAGTAGACGCCCGGCATGACGACGGCTTCCGTGTACCCCGACGAGTTCACGTAAAAGATCATGAGCGCCAGCACCATGACATCGGTCATCGAGTAGCGGCCGAGCCATTCCATGGTCGAGAACGAGCGGCGACGGAACTCCGGCGATAGGTCGGGCGAGGTGACGAGCGTCAACAGGTAGAACAGCTTCAGGAACGGGAAGAAGATCGACACGGCGAACACCACCGCGCACAGGAAGTATTCGTTGCTCTCGTATAGCGCCCAGATGATGGTCGCGATCGAATGCTCGTTGGTCCACACGTAGACCGTCGTGAAGCGGATGACGGGCAGGATGATGCCGAGGGCGAAGAACACCGTCGCCAGGATGATGAGGAAGCTGAGCAGGAAGTTGCGCACCGCCGACAGCGGCTTGGGGTCTTCGCGCGCGACCATGCCGACCGAGGCGACGTCGGTCTTCAGCCACGCATAGGACAGGATCATCAAGACTACGGCGGCGGTGAACAGGTAGACCGCCGGCAGGCTCGCCGCATCGTAGACGCCCTGGCTCTTCAGGAAGAAAATCGTCAGCGCCAGCACCAGCACATCGTGCATCGACCATTTGCCGATCCATTCGATGGCGCGCAGGCGCTTTGAGTGGCGGCGCAGCTCGGCCGCCGGCAAGGTCGAGACGAGCATCAGGTACAGCAGCTTGACGATCGGGAAGATGATCGAAAACACCAAGACGACGAGACCGAGGAATGTCTGGCCCTGGCGGATCAGCACCTCGACCGTCGTCATCAGCGAATATTCGCTGGTCCAGAACATGAACTTGGTGAGCTTGAGGATGGGCAGGGTGATGCCGAGCGCCAGGCACACGGCGGCGCCGATAATCGCCAAGCTCAACAGAAAACGCCGGCCACCGAGCCGCATGGGCTGCCCACCTCAAGTCACGTCAGCGGCATGGTAGCTCTACGCCGCTCCGCGGTCACTCAAGGCAGCCCGCACGGCAAAACTAGGGCCGGCCCGTCGCCCATGGTTGCTCTCGCGAGCGGAAGCCCCGAGGCTTGTCAAAGAGCGAAGGAGCGCGGGCGCCAAACGACCGCCATCCTAGGTAACAATCCGGCAGCCTTTCGGCGCCCGCGTGCGGCTGCTGCTGTGCCGAGGGTGCAACGTCATCGTCAGCGGGCCTTCGGTCCCACCCGGCGG
>DATBSP010000050.1:0-3301 GCA_036559705.1 Hyphomicrobium sp. | reverse complement strand
ACAAGACTGGCCGCGCTGCGGACGCGCAGGCGCTACGTGGCCAGCGCACAGTTCTCGACGAGAAGAGCGGCGGGGGCCGAGCCGCCAAGAATGGTGACGGCCAAGCCGACAACGAGGCCGCGGCCCATAAGAGAGCCGAAGAGGCGAAGGCCGAAGCAGACCGCAGAGCAGCGGAGCAGCGTGCCAAAGAGCAAAGCGCGCAAGCCGGGCAGCAACGCGCGCAAGCGCAGCAAAAGAAAGAAGAGCCCGCGACCGCCCCCGGCCGGCAATTCCACGCACGCCGCATGGCGCGGCCGTCCGAGCCGTTAGGCTCCGGCGCGCCCAGTTCTGAGGCAGCCCCGGCGCAGAACGAAGCGGTGGATCGTACCGCCAAGGAAGACCAGCCTGGCTCCCCGGCTCCCGAAGCGGGTGAGCAGGAGATGGCGCCACAGGCGGCCCCGCCGGCGAAGGTAACGCAGGCACCCAAACCGGCCGCCGAGCCACCACTGCCGGGCGCATTCGGCGGTGCGCCGCCGCCGATGGATGCCGCTCCGCCATCCGCCGACGGCGAGCCATCTGACGACGCCGCAGCGGCGCCACCGCCGCCCCCCCCGGTCGCTGAAGCACCATCGGCACCGGGTACTTCGGAGCCGCCGCCCCCGGTCGCCTCAGCGCCACCGACCGCCGGACCGTCGCTCGATGGTGGTGCCGGGTTCGGCCGGGGACGGAACATGGCGACACCGGCGCAGCCGCCGCCCATGGCATCCCAACCTCCCGGCACGACGCCCATTGTCCAGCCAACTGAACCATCTGCCACCGAAGCCGGCGGCGGAGCGGCAACCGCCGCGGAGCCGGACTGGCATGTGGTGCCCGTCTACTGGGGCACCGACCGCGCCGTGCAGCCTAACGCCAAACGCCTTGCCTACGGCTCCGACCGCGCGCGCAAGCTGCAGCTCGGCGAAGCCATGGTCACCGTGCCGAACGTGCACAAGGTACCGAACATCGAGCGGCCGTGGGTAGTGAAAGTTCCCTACTTCGACGTGACGCTCTACGAGCAGAAAGAAGATCCCAAGTCGCACTTCACCCTCAAGGAGATCAAGGCCCTGACCAGGGAGCAGCTGCTCGCGCAGGTGAAGGCGCGCCTCAAGGACTCCAAGCTGTTCAAGGACCAGGCCGTTGTCTTCGTGCACGGCTACAACACCTCTTTCGACAACGGGCTCTACCGCACCGCGCAGATCGCCTACGACCTCGACTTCGACGGCGCGACATTCCTGTACAGTTGGCCGTCGGGCGGCGCGGTGGCGAGCTACACCTACGACCGTGAAAGCGCGCAGGCCTCCGAGCCGTACCTGCGTGAATTCCTCGAAATGGTGGTGAAGCAGACCGGCGCCAAACAGGTGAGCATCATCGCCCACAGCATGGGCAACCAGCCGCTGATGGACGTGCTGCGCGATATGCGCTCATCGGCCCCGGCAGGCGTCGAGATCAGTCAGGTGATCCTCGCCGCGCCCGACGTCGATGCCGACAGTTTCTCCAACCTCGCCAAGACTATCCAGGGCTTCGCCAAGAACGTGACGCTGTATGTCGCCTCCAACGATCGGGCGTTGATCGTGTCGCGCAACTTCTGGGGCAGCTACCGGGCCGGCGATGTGCCGCCCGCCGGTCCGCTGATCCTGCCGGGCATCGACACGATCGACGTCACGGCGGCGTCAACCGACACCTTCGCCATCAACCACTCGGGGTACGCCTCCAACAATAAACTGCTCGATGACATCGGCGAGCTGCTGAAGACCGGCCTGCGGCCGCCGGAGTTGCGTCCCTTGAAGCCCGGCAAGGTCAGCGGCCCCGGGGGCGACTACTGGCGGTACACCCCGCCGCCCCTGGCGCCACCCGCTACCACCGCCACGCCGCAGTGATGCCCCCCGCTCGCCCGCCGTCAGAGGCGGGCGAGCGCATAGATTATTTACCGTGCCTTGCGAGACTTCCCCGTCGGTCGATCCCCGGTCGGCCAAAAAGGGCGCGCGCCGTTCAACCGGCGGGTCGCGATGTGGTGCATGCGTTGGCAGCGGCAATCCGATTTTGACAGCTTTGCGTCGGGCAACTGGCCGCGGGGGTGGCGGCGCATCATGCCGTCGGTCGCCGTATCCCTTTGCCTGCTAGCGAGCGCCATCCTCGTGCTAGCGCCGACGCCGGCGCCGGCGGAGGGTGAGTTGATCGAGGCCGGCGACGTCGTTGACATTGGCGATGCGGGCGGCGCAAGCGGCATGCCGGCGACGAACCCGCGCGTGAAATCGCTGCTCGCCGCGCACCCGGCTGAGTTTGTGACCATTTGCGTTGCCGGTTGCGCCGGTAAGCCGTCGATCGTGCAGATGCTGCCGAAGCCCATTCCGTCGCGTCGGGGCGAGATGCGTACGACCGCCGGGACGATGGACGGCCCGAACGGAGCTCATCCTGTCTACCCCGTGGGATTTGGCGCCGCGGATGCCAACGCCGTGACCTGCGTCGCCGGATGCGGCGGGGCGCCGGGCCAGATCATCCAGAATTTGCCGGGGCTGCCGCCGTCATCGAAAGCGTCTGCGCGCAAAGCCGCGGAAGCCGATAAAGGTGTGGAAGCCGGCAACGAGCCGCTCGATGTCGGCCGCTGATGTGGCGTCCTATTCGATCAGTTTGCGCACGTCGGCGTAGCTCGACACTTTGTAGACCAATCCGTTCTTGATGAAGTACAGCCACTCGAGCTTCTCGCTGGCGGCGAGATCCTCTGGCGTCACCGACTGCAGCGCGTCGAAGTTCTGCTTGCGAAACAGCACCGCCGTCGTCTTCGAGGATTCCGCGTCGAGATAGCCCCAGTCCTCGCGCTCGGGCAGGCGCGTCGCCGCTTCCTTCTCGAACACCACTTCGTTGAGCGCCGTCGGCGGTAGCGTGCCCGCCTTGATGTATTCGAGTGCCGCTTCGACAAAGCCGATCTGCACGAGGCCCGAGCAGATGAACTCCGTGGGCGCGTCCCACTTGCGTTCGCGATAGCGGCGCATGGTCTTTTGGTCGCCGCTGACGCTGCGCTCGACGCCGAACCACAGATTGCGCGCGATCGTGCCAATGGCCCAGTAGTTATACGAAGCCTTGATCTTGTCGAGCAGCAGCCCGCGCACGCGGCTTTGCTTGGGTTCGTCGAACCACGGCTGCCTGAAGCGCTTGATGGCGATGAAGGCGCTCTTGTCGGCGATGTAGTCGCGCAGATTGGTGAGGTCGACGCCGCTGGTGCCTGACTCGATGACGAATGTGCTGGTGTAGCCGGATTCAAACTGCGGTCCGGTAAACACCATGG
>DATBSP010000049.1:0-37123 GCA_036559705.1 Hyphomicrobium sp. | reverse complement strand
TGATCGTCCTTCCATTGTGAACCCGAACGATAAGAGCCGAATCGGATTCGACTCGGTCGGGACGTGACCAATTTGGTGAGAATCAACCCCGTCCACAAACGGAATTTTCCGGTGACCACTATCGGAAATTTCGATAGATAGATTTTGAGAGCCTTCACAGCGAACTGTCAGCACGATGGATGTCACTCTCGCGCGCACCTTCCTGATGGTTGCCGAGACCGGGAGTTTCATCGACGCCGCGCGCAAGATGAACATCACACAGTCGACCGTGTCGGCGCGCATCAAAGGCCTCGAAGACCTGCTGGGGCGCCCATTATTTGAGCGTTCCAAGTCGGGCGCCGATCTAACCGCGGCAGGCGAACAGTTCCAGAAACATGCGCTGGCGCTGGTACGTGTGTGGCAGCATGCGCAGTTGGAGGTCGGGCTCTCCGACCAGCATCGCGACCACTTGGCGGTGGGCGCGCCGATCTCGTTTTGGGATGGATTCCTGCTGCGCTGGGTGTCGTGGCTGCGCGCCAACATCCCCGATATCGCCGTGTCGGCGAGCAGCGGACTGTCAGTCGTGCTCATGCAGCGGCTGATCGAAGGCACCCTCGACCTCGCCGTCATGTACCGCCCGACGCAGCCGCCCGGGCTCGCCATCGAGCATCTGTTCGATGAGGAATTCGTGCTAGTGACCAGCGTTCCGGCCAGTCAACGGCGCTCTCCCTCCGATTATGTGTTCATCGACTGGGGTCCGGATTTCCAGCAAGACCACGCCGCCGCCTATCCGGAGTACACCAACCCGGGTCTCAATCTCGACTTGGGCCCAGTCGGCATCGACTACCTGCTGACCAACGAGTGCTCAGGCTATTTCCCCTCGCGCCTGGTCGGCTCCTATCTGGCCCGCGGGCGTCTGCGGCAGCCCAAACGGGCGCGTAAATTCGTCTACCCGGTCTACGTGGTCTATCCGGAAGCGCGCAACGAGGAAGCCTATGAGCCAATCCTCAAGGGGTTGCGGCAGCTGGCCGCGAAGTATGCCTGACGCCCCTTATGCCGTGGGCCACACCTCAAACCCGTCGAACGCGCCGACGCCCTCACCGATGATCCCGACGCGAGCAACACGGGCAGCGGGCGGCCCTGACCGGCACGCTTCGAGGATGGCGTCGACCGCCTCGGGTGCCCCCTGCAGCACCGCTTCGACCGAGCCGTCGCGGCGATTGCGCACCCAGCCGGACAGCCCCAACTCCACCGCGCGCATCTCGACGAAGGCGCGATAGCCGACGCCTTGCACGCGGCCTTCGATGCGGACGTGAACGGTGCGCCTATTCTCGCTCATGAGCTTATCGCCCGGCGAAGAAGGGATCAGTCGCCAGCTTTCAGGGCCGTGACCTCGATCTCGATGAGCATCTTCTCATCGAGGAGGCCGGCGACGATGACCGTGCAGGCCGGCCGCACCGCGCCGAAGTACTTCTGCAGCACCGGCCAGATCGGCTCAAAGTCCTTTTTGCGGGTAATCAGATAGTGCACGCGAACGACGTCGGGGAGCGATGATCCGGCCTGGGCCAGCGCCGCCGCAATGTTCTTGAAGCACTGCTCTGCCTGCTCGACGACGTTGTCGGAGATGGTCATCGTCGCGTAGTCAAAGCCGGTGGTGCCAGAGACGAACACCCACCGGCCGTCGACGACGGCGCGCGAATAGCCGATCTTCTGCTCGAACTGCGAGCCGGAGGAAATGAGCTTGCGGTTAGACATCAGGCGAACTCGAGAATGATGGCATCGACCGCCAGGCTGTCGCCAGGCTTGGCATTGATCATCTTGACGGAGCCGTCGCGCTCGGCGCGCAGGATGTTCTCCATCTTCATGGCCTCGACGACGGCGAGTGCGTCGCCCGCCTGCACTTCCTGGCCCGTGGCGACGTGAATGGCCTTTACGAGACCGGGCATGGGGCAAAGCAGGAACTTCGAAGTGTCGGCGGGGACCTTCTCCGGCATCAGCGCGGCCAGCGCCGCCTCGCGTTCGGTGTAGACGTAGACCGGCACTTGGATGCCGCGATAGGCAAGATTGACGCCGTTGAGGATCGGGCGAACCTGCACGGCAACCTGCTTGTCGCCAACTTTCCCTGTCCACACCGGATCGGCCGGGCGCCAGTCTGATTTGAGGACGAGCGTCGCGCCGTCGGGGAACGCCACGCGGTAGGCACCTGCCTCACCGGCCTCGACTTCGACGGGAAGCTGGGCGTCGTTCACTTTGACGACGCGACGGCGGGCGAACTCCACGGGCTGGCCGGCCATCTGATGGGTGATCTCGCGCCGGCGCGCATTGTTCTCGTGGTCGATGACGGCGGCGACCGCCGCAATGACGCGCAGCTCTGCCCCTTCCGCGGCTCGCGCCCTGAAGCCGTCGGGAAACTCCTCGGCGATAAAGCCGGTCGACAGCGCGCCCTTGCGCCAGCGCGGGTGCTGCATGAGGGCCGTGAGGAACGGGATGTTGTGCTGGATGCCGTCGATATAGAAGCTGTCCAGGGCTTCCGCCTGGGCATCGATCGCCGCTTCGCGCGTTGCAGCGTGGGTAACGAGCTTGGCGATCATCGGATCGTAGTACATCGAGATTTCGCCGCCCTCGAAGACGCCCGTATCGTTGCGCACGGTGGCACCGTTGAAAACACCTTCAGCGGGCGGGCGATATTTCACGAGGCGCCCGATGGAGGGCAGGAAGTTGCGGAACGGATCCTCGGCGTAGACGCGGCTTTCGACCGCCCAACCCTTCAGCTTCACGTCGGACTGCTTGAAGGGGAGCTTCTCGCCGGCTGCGACGCGGATCATGAGCTCGACGAGATCGACGCCGGTGATCAGCTCCGTCACCGGATGCTCGACCTGCAGACGGGTGTTCATCTCAAGGAAGAAGAAGCTCTTGTCCTGGGCGGCGACGAACTCGACGGTACCGGCGGAATCGTAGCCGACGGCCTTAGCGAGCGCGACGGCCTGCTCACCCATCGCCCGGCGGGTCCGCTCGTCGAGCAGCGGCGAGGGCGCTTCCTCGATAACCTTCTGGTTGCGCCGCTGGATCGAGCATTCGCGCTCGGCGAGGTAGACGACGTTGCCGTGCTTATCCCCGATGAGTTGAATTTCGATGTGGCGCGGGTTGACGATGAACTTTTCGATGAACATGCGGTCATCGCCGAAGCTTGCCTTCGCCTCGTTGCGCGAGGAGGTGAAGCCGTCGGCCACCTCCGACTTGTTCCAGGCGATGCGCATGCCCTTGCCGCCGCCGCCGGCCGAAGCCTTGATCATGACCGGATAGCCGATCTCGTCGGCGATTTTCATTGCATGATTGACGTCGGCGATCTCGCCGACATAACCGGGAACGGTCGAGACCTTGGCGTTGGCGGCCGCCTTCTTGCTTTCGATCTTGTCGCCCATGGCGGCAATCGCCTTGGGGTTGGGACCGATGAAAACGATCCCTGCCTTCTCGAGGGCAATTGGGAACGCCTCCCGCTCCGACAGGAAGCCGTAGCCCGGGTGCACCGCCTCGGCGCCGGCCTGCTCGCAGGCTTCGATGATCTTGTCGATGAGCAAGTAGGATTGGGCGGCGGGCGGCGGTCCGATATGGACGGCCTCATCGGCCATTTCGACGTGCAGCGCGTCCTGATCGGCATCCGAATAGACGGCGACGGTCTTGATACCCATCTTGCGCGCAGTCTTGATGACGCGGCAGGCAATCTCGCCACGGTTGGCGATCAGAATTTTTTTGAACATAACCCCTTGTGCTCACTAGGTAGGAGAGCCCCTGGAGAGGCGCACCAGCCGGTTGCGTAGCTGACGTTCTAGACGGCCATTGAAGTGGCGTAAACTGCCCGCGCACGGCAAAAAGCGCACAGTGTCGCAGGCTGGGAGCCGCGTTTGCGACCCTCACCCTGTAACGGGCCGCCGTCACGGGGGCGCTACGCGGCCTGCGCCAGACGCTCGACGGCGGCTTGCAGATCCGGATGGATCTTGGGGCTTTCCTTCTTGAGGTAGGCAACGAGCGCCGCCTCGTTCGGCGTCAGACGGCCGTCGCGCCCAATCCGCTCGCACAGCCACGCGGCGTCAGCCTGCGTGACCTCCTCGTTAGTGATGATCTCGATGCGCTGCTGCTCGAGGCGGGCTAGCGCGCGCTCCTCGGCCGACTGGTCCTGATAGGTTGCGCGAACGGCGTCGATGCTAGAGGAGACCATTGCGGAGAGCAGCGCCAGCGGTGACAGCTCCCCCGTGGCTTCCATCAACCAGGCGTCGCGGCGCAGGGCTTCCTCACGCGTCGGCACAGCCTGTCCGGAGGCGGCCATGACGACGTTGGTCGCGGCCTTGACGAACAAGTCGGTCCACGCCGCATTAGACTGCGGATTGGCAATGGCGTCATTGATGTCGAAAAGCACTTCTGCCTCGGGGCGCGTGACGGCAACGCACCCTTCGCCGCCGAAGGCATAGAGAATGCGGCGGACGAGCTCAACCTCGCATTCGCGGATTGAGCCCTGCTGGCCGGGGTGCGCTTCACGCAGCGGGCCGTCGCCGTCGATCACGGCGCGCTTGACCTGCAGCAGGGCAAGACGCGACAGGCTGACGGGAGACCAGCGTGATTGGTCGAGCACATTGACGATCAGATCGAGGTCCGACTTGCGCTCAACGACGCCATCGGGAGCGATGCGGGCCATCAGGCGTTTGGCCTCACCGGCCATCACGTAGCCTTCCGGCTCGACTTGATTGACGAGGTAGTCGGTGAGCGCGTCGATGTAGAATTCGGGCCAGGCCGGGTCTTGCTGCTGGCAGGTCTCGTTGAGGGTGAACAGGGCCTCAGCTTCGTCCGCCGAGATCAAACAGTCGTTGTGGAACGCCGACTTCAGCCTCAACACGTCGATTTCGTTGATACTACACCGCCGCAACATCTCGGTGATCGGAAGCGACTGCAACGCGCTCATCCTCAGCCCCGCTCGCAAAAGCAACATTCGGGCAGCTTAGAAAAACAGGCTTACTAATTGGCTAACAGGTGCTTCGCCGCGAGGCATTACTGGCCGGGCGAGAGCTTGCTGCGTTGCACGCCAGCATCAATCATACACGGCCGATAAAAAGGGCCGCCAAGCGGCGGCCCTAAGAGGCAAATGGAGGCACTTGGGCGACTTGCTTACTTGCCAACGCGCGGCAGCCACCAGGCGCGGCGACGGGCGTCACTCTTCTCGTCGGCAATGTGCTCGGAAGCGTCGTTCTGCAGGTAGCGGATCTGGCGACGTTCAGACTTGCTGAGGTGGCCATCCGAGCGGAACGCGGCTTCCTTGTTCGCAATACGCCGCTGTTCGGCGCGCAGCTTCAGACCCTCGGTCCACGTGATCTTGCCGGTCTTGCGGCCCTGCTCGATGCCGCTGGCCTGGTAGTCCTGCCGGTCGTTGATGCTGGCCGCCGACGCAGCGGCGGTCGAAGCGATAAGAGCAGTAGCGATGAGAGCAATCTTGTTCATGGTCCACCTCTTCCTCGGTTGCCGCTCCGTCAGGAGTGGCGTTGTGACGAGGCGGAGAATGCCGTCGGCGCTTTGAACTCGTTCTGAATGACGGCTACAGCCGCCGTTCATCTTGCGGCGACGCCCGCGGGTCGGGCGATTCTGCGCAAGCGTTATGGGGTTTTAAGCGGAGGAACGCTCAACAGCCGCGGTGTTTCTCGATCGATTGGATGACCCGCACGTTGGCGCGCTCATAGTCGTTGAGCGGCACCTGCAGGTGCCCGGTGCCTTTTCGCCGCGCTAGAGAGGCGCAGATGTCTCGGACAGCACGTTGATGCGCCCAAGGCTCATGAGAGTTGTATCGGGCGAAAACACGTACCAGAGCGGCGTCGTTAAGACATCGAGTGTTTGACGGTTATCCTGACTCGCCATGATTTGCGCGCCGAGCAGCTCAGGTTTTGGAGCTTCTTCCTCGGTGGGCACCATCGTAAGCGACAAAAACAACCCGTTCTTCTCGCCGGAAAAGACATCGACGATGCACATCTTGGTCGCCTCGTAGCCGAACATATCAAGCGCCTGCCGGTACCTTCCTTGCGATAGGTTGATGGGCTCGTCTGACCCTCGGATCTCCGGAAAGTCAGATTGCCTCAAGCCGTGCAGCGTTTCTGGATCGTCGGCCGGGCGACCCAAGACTGTGTGCGAGAAGTTCGTCCACATATCCTTGTTGCGGCAGGCCTGATCGAGCATGCGGGCGGTGAGCGCCGTCGGGGGCTTATATCCCTTCAAGTTGATCGACCAGACGCCGGCCTTCTCGATCGTGTCGACATACAATAGAGAGTGCGGTTCGACCTGAAGAGCTTTGGCCAAGAGGCCACGTGGAAAAAGCTCACGCCGGTCAATCTCGAGCAATTTGGCGATCGCGTTCACGCCGCGGCGAAAGTTCAGCATCGTCGCTTCAGTAGTGTCAGACTCGAGGTAGGGCGCGTGAAATCCGAGCGTAGCGCGCACGTCCAAAGTCCGGTCGGGCGCCAGTTCGCCGTCCTCGGACCGCTGCGCGTTGCCGGCGAGGAATAAGAAGGCGCAGGCGGAGTAGCACTCCGCGCCTTTGTCTACGACGGTCGTCACGTTCATGCGCTTGAGCACAATGGTAATCAGCTTCAGTGCCTCGTCGTAGTTGCCTCCGAGGCTGTTGAGACACAGGCTCACATTGGAGCTAAAAATGCTGTCTTCGGTCCGGAACTTGTCGAAGGCCACAGACAGCTTCTCGCTGTCTCCCGCTTCGATGGGACCCTCGAGCTTGAGCTGACAGCCCGGAGAAGCACCAGGCCCGACCTCCGCGCTCTGCGCCTGCAGCGCAGAAATTAGAAGAACCAACCCGACAAGCAGAACCTGGTCCAATCGCATCGAAACGGTGTGAAATTGAACCATTTCCGTTCAACCCTAGAGCGGGATGTTGTCGTGCTTCTTCCAGGGGTTCTCCAGGGTCTTGTTGCGCAGCATGTTGAGCGCGCGGCAGACGCGCCGGCGGGTGCCGTGCGGCAGGATCACCTCGTCGATATAACCGCGCTCGGCGGCGACGAATGGGTTGGCGAACCGCTTCTGGTACTCGTCGATGCGGGCCTTGATCCTCTCGGGGTCGGCGAGGTCGGCGCGATAGAGAATCTCGGCCGCTCCCTTGGCGCCCATAACCGCGATCTCGGCTGTGGGCCAAGCGTAGTTCACGTCGCCGCGGATATGCTTGGAACTCATCACGTCGTAGGCGCCGCCGTAGGCCTTGCGAGTGATGACGGTGATTTTCGGCACGGTCGCCTCGGCAAAGGCGAACAGCAACTTGGCGCCATGCTTGATGAGGCCTCCGTACTCCTGCGCGGTGCCCGGCAGGAAGCCCGGCACGTCGACGAAGGTCACGATGGGGATTTCGAAGCAGTCGCAGAAACGCACGAAGCGCGCGGCTTTGCGGGAGGCGTCCGAGTCGAGCACGCCGGCCAGCACCATCGGCTGGTTGGCGACGATGCCGATCGTACGGCCTTCCATGCGAGCAAAGCCGGTGACGATGTTGCGGGCGTAGGCCTCCTGGATCTCCAGGAAGTCCGCCTCGTCCACGACTTTGAGGATCAGCTCCTTGATGTCGTAGGGCTTGTTCGGGTTGTCGGGGATAAGCGTATCGAGCGAGTAGTCCGGACGGTCGGCGCTGTCGGAGGTCGGCAGCTCGGGTACGCCGGACATATTGTTCGATGGCAGGAAATCCATCAGGCGGCGCATTTGCAAAAGCGCCTCGACGTCGTTCTCGTAAGCCCCGTCGGCGATCGACGACTTGGTCGTGTGCACCTTGGCACCGCCGAGCTCTTCGGCGGTGACCGTTTCGTTGGTCACGGTCTTCACTACGTCGGGACCGGTGACGAACATGTAGCTCGTGTCCTTCACCATGAAGATGAAGTCGGTCATGGCGGGCGAGTAGACGTCGCCACCGGCGCACGGCCCCATGATCACGGAAATCTGCGGGATGACGCCGGAGGCCATGACGTTGCGCGTGAACACCTCGCCGTAGCCGCCGAGCGCGTCGACGCCCTCCTGAATGCGGGCGCCGCCGGCGTCGAACAGGCCGATGATTGGCGCACGGTTCTTCAGCGCCATATCCTGAATCTTGGTCATCTTGCGAGCGTGGCTCGCCGACAGCGATCCGCCCATGACGGTGAAGTCCTTGGCGAAGACGTAGACGACCCGCCCGTTGATGGTGCCCCAGCCGGTGACGACGCCATCACCGGGGGTCTTTTGCTTCTCCATGCCGAAGTCGGTGCAGGTATGCTCGACGAAAGTGTCGAACTCCTCGAAGGAGTTCTCGTCCATCAACAGCTCGATACGCTCACGGGCGGTCAGCTTGCCGCGTTTATGCTGCGCGTCGATGCGCGCCTGCCCGCCACCGAGGCGCGCTTCGGCCCGGCGCTTCTCAAGCTCTTCGATTATTTCCTTCATGGTCTTCCCTCAAGACGCGCCGGCCGGCGCCAAATCCATGAGGGCTCATAGCATGCGGCTTGGGCCGTGAGAACGCGGGCCAATCGCTGGTATCTGCGACGTTTGTGGTAGGTCCGCCTAAGCCTGCCTGGCCCGGGTGCGCCGGTAATGCACGATCGCCTTTACAGCCAACCAGATAACCGCGATCGCCGCTATCAGGAACGGGATGCCGATGAGGGGGAGGCCGTGTGCGACGGCGGCCGGCGGTAGCAGGCCGAAATGGCCTGCTAGCAGCACCAGAGAGTAGAGCGCTAGCAAGCCTAGGATAGCCAGGGAGACGCGCATCAGGCTCGGGTGCTCGCGCCACAGATAGGCGTTCAATGGGCTATTGGAGCTCCAGCCCTTGAGGTTGGCCACGATCAGCAGAGGCATAACCACGGCCACGAATATATTCAGCGCCAGATCGTAGGTGGTGAGAGGTTGCATGGGCGCCTCCTGAGCTCGGCGATAGCCACCTTATGGTTCAGTTCCCACTGCGCGGCTGGCGGGTCCGCAGGAATGCGACCCACGCGCTGGAGCCGAACACGATGATACCGACGGACAGCAGCAGCATCGGAATTCCGAGCGCCATTGAGAGCGTTTCCTCGGTCTCGCCCGGGATGAGACCGAAGTGGGTCAGGAGCTCGATCACGTTGAAGAGGAGCATCAGGCTAAGAAACGCGAGCGAGGCCCATACCAGCATGGGATGCTCGCGCCACAGGTACCCTGACAGACCGCCTTCGCGGATTCGGTAGTTCGCCCAAATGATCCACGGCATCACCGCCACGACGCCAAAGGAGACGGCGAGGTCGAACGTGCTCATGGTCATCGGCCGGCACCGATTACAAGCGGCATCGCCGCAATAACTATGATGACAATCGCAAGGTCAAAGAGGCTCAGCATGGGATGCTCCATGGTCGAGGAAAGCTGCATCAGAGAGTAGCCGGCGTCGCGCCGGCCGGGCTGTTCCCCTGGGAACAGGCGCTGCGACCACGCTTTTACGCCTCAAGAAGCTCGAGAAAGCGCCCCGCGGCCTGCATCTCGGCATGGCGGCGAGCGCGGCGGTCGGCCGCTTCTACGTCAACGCCCCAGCGGGCGATCTGCCAGTCCTCGTCGATGTGCGCGGCAGCCCATGCCTCCTCGATCGAAAGTCGCCCCTTGGCGGCGGCGAGAGCGAGGAATGCCGAGCCGGTCAGCGTCGTCATCACGTGCAGGCAGGTCAGGGCGAATGTGCCGAACGGAGCCACCAGGTCGCCGAAGCGCGACAACGCCCGCGGGGTCTGCGTCACCGGCATCACGCCCTCGGCCAGTAGGAAGCGGGCGCCGCTCTCAGTCTCGACCCAGTGCAGGATGGGGTCCCACACTTCTGCCTGTAGCGCGGCCAAAGCCGCCGGCGCCTCGGCGCGATAGCACAAGAGATCGCTGCCAGCGAAGCGGACGATGTCGGCGCCCACCTCGAGCATATTGCCGGCGACGCCGTCGATGGCGGTGATTGCGAGCTTCGACAGCGGCATGCTGGCCGGATCGATGCGCTCCACCTGGGCGGACCATTCGGCTGCGATGGCCTCAGCCAGAGGGCGCGTGGGGACGAGCAGCGGCAGCTTCTTGGGCGTTCGTACAGGGCGGCTATTGAGCAGGATTGCAAAGCCTCCAGTCGGTTCCTCGCGAATGGACACCTCGGTATAGAAGCGCTTCGGCAACGGCGCCCTCAGCGGTTCCCTGCCCGGGACCTTGTTCGCCGCGACCTCGTCGTCAGGCTCGCTCACGCCGCCTTCTCCCTACGGGCGAAGAACGCATCGACCTCCCCGGTCAAGCTGTGGGATGCCTCAATGACGCCGTGCGCGCCGGCGCCGCGCAGCTCGTCGACGGAGTGATAGCCCCAACCGACGCCCAGAGCACCAGTACCGGCCGCCAGCGCCATCTCCATGTCGAACGTCGTGTCGCCGACCATCACGGTACGTTCGGGCGTTACGCCGGCCTCCGCCATGGCCGCGCGCAGCATGGCCGGATGCGGCTTCGAAGGGTGATCATCGGAGGTCTGCACCGTGATGAACCGGTGTGCCCAGCGCTCGCGCTCGAACAGGCGGTCGATGCCCTTGCGCGACTTGCCGGTGGCAATACCGAGCACGATGTCGTCGCGCGCATTGAAGGCCTCGATAGCGCCGGCGATGCCGGTGAACAGCGGCTCGTGCAGCTCCGGATCGCGGCGGATATCGAGGAAGGCCGACTTGTAGCGCTGCACCATGCGCGCCCGCAGCTCCTCGTCGTGCTCGGCTGCAAGGACGGCAAACGCCTCCGGGAGCGACAGCCCTACGATGGCCAGCGTCGCTTCACGCGTCGGCGCCTTAAGCCCGAAGCCCGTGAAGGCGTGCGTCATCGCCGCGCAGATGCCGTTCTGGCTGTCAACGAGCGTGCCGTCGCAATCGAGGACGACGAGCTTCATTTCTCGGCATCCTCGTAGCGGTCTGCGTCGAGGCTGAGCAACTCCCAGGTCTTGCGCATGTGCTCGGGCAACGGGGCGGTGACATCGATCTTACCGCCGGTGAACGGGTGCGGCAGCACCAGGCGACGCGCGTGCAGGTGCAGCTTCTTCTCGATCTGCTCGGCCGGCATGCTCTCGTCGCCGCCGTACTTGTTGTCGCCGACGATGGGATTGCCGATGAGTGCCATGTGGGCACGCAGCTGGTGTTGGCGGCCTGTCACCGGCTTCAAGGAGACCCACGCCGCCTTATGCGCCAGCCGATCGACCACAGAGTAATGCGTCGTTGCATGCATGGCCTCCTTCTGCTCGCCCGGCAGGGCCTTGCGCACGCGGTCGCCGTCAGGACCAGCGGCTTTCACCAAGGGCGCCTCGATTTTCCCCTGCGGCGGCTTCGGAACACCTTTGACCAACGCCCAATAGGTCTTCGCGGCAGAGCGGGTCTGAAATACGCGGCCGAGCTTGGCTGCGGCGTCGCGATGCTTGGCGATGAGCAAGACGCCGGTCGTGTCGCGGTCGAGTCGGTGTACGAGACGCGGCCGCTCGCCCCCGAAGCGGTCGGCCATGCCGGCGAGCATGCCATCGATGTGACGCTTGGTTCCGCTGCCGCCCTGCACGGCGAGGCCGAACGGTTTGTTGAGGACCAGCACATGCTCGTCCTCGTAGAGGATCATACGCTCGATGCTGGTTCGGTCGGCCTTGGAAAGCCCCAGCGGCGGCTTGACGCTCGGTGCCGCCACCGGCTTCTCGGTGCGAACGACCTGCGGTACGCGAATATTGGCGCCGGCTTCGAGACGCTCGTTGCCCTCCACCCTGCGGCTGTCAACGCGCACCTGCCCGGTGCGCAGCAACTTTTGCAGATACGAATAGCCGACGTCGGGAAAGTGGATGCGGAACCACCGGTCCAGCCGCATGTCGGCCTCGGCCGGCTTCACCTTGATGGTCTCGACGCGTTCGTTCATCGTGAGCTCTATAACGGCGAATGCATCAGAATACCCGCGATGGCCTAGGCCGAGCTGCCCCCGATGTCCAGAATCAGCATTCCGGCTGCCTCTGCGTCAGCGTATTTGATGGCTGCGCCCCGGCATTGATGGTTGACGAAGTTTGACCGGGCTTTGCGCTCCAGCGTAGTTTGCGACGCCAACGGAACCGCAGGAGGGCACGCGGCGCATGTGGTCGCAAGTGTACGACCCTTTCGGCAACATGTTCCTGTCGACCGTGGTAGCCGCCCTGCCTGTTGTCGTGCTGCTCGGAGCCATAGGAATCTTCGAGTTGCGTGCGCACATGGCGGCGCTCCTCGGCCTTCTCGCCGCTATGACGGTGGCGATCTTTGCCTACGGAATGCCGACGCCGATGGCTGGACTTGCCGCCGTATACGGCGCGGCGTTCGGGCTGCTGCCCATAGGCTGGATTATTCTCAACGTCATCTTCCTTTATCAACTCACGAGCGAGAAGGGCGACTTTGCGATCTTGCAACGCTCGATTGGTGCCATCAGCGACGATCGCCGACTACAATTGCTCTTCATTGCCTTTTCCCTCGGCGCCTTCTTCGAAGGCGCCGCGGGGTTCGGAACGCCGGTCGCCGTCACCGCGGCCATGCTGATCGGCCTCGGCTTTGCGCCCCTCGCAGCTTCGGGCCTTTCGCTGATCGCCAATACGGCGCCGGTCGCCTTCGGCGCGCTCGGCACGCCCATCATTGCCCTTTCGGCCGTGACGGGACTGGACCTCTATGAGTTGAGCGGCATGGTCGGCCGGCAGCTCCCATTTTTCTCTGTGCTCGTGCCGTTTTGGCTCGTCACCGCGTTTGTCGGCTGGCGCAAGACCGTGGAGATCTGGCTGCCGATCCTCGTTGCTGGGGTATCGTTTGCGATCCCCCAATTTGTCGTTTCGAATTTTCATGGCCCCTGGCTCGTCGACATCGTCGCGGCCATCGTCTCGATGGCGTCGCTCGCCCTCTTCTTGAAGGTCTGGCGTCCGGCGCACCCGATGACCGCGATGCCCGCTGCGAACGCCACCGAAGAACCCGACGCGCCCGCCGTTGCGGTTGCGACCGACGGCTTCGGCGCCGTGCGGCGCGCCTGGACGCCCTGGCTCATTCTCAGTGTATTCGTCTTCTTGTGGGGCACGCCCCAGGTGCGCGCCGAGCTCGACAGTTTCTGGACAGCGAAGGTCCCGGTCTCAGGCCTGCACGAGCTCGTACAGAAGATGCCGCCCGTCGTGGCCGAACCTCATATCGAGGCCGCCGTTTTCAACGCCAATGTCCTCTCAGCGACAGGGACCGGCATCCTGCTGGCTGCCATTGTCTCAGGTTTGTTCCTCGGCTATGGCTGGCGCGGTCTCGCAACCATGTACGGACGCACCATCTACCTCGTGCGCTATTCGCTGCTGACCATCGCATGCATGCTGGCAATCGGGTTCGTGACCCGCTACTCGGGCGCCGACGCGACGCTCGGTCTGGCGCTCGCCGGCACAGGTGTACTTTACCCGCTGTTTGGCACGTATATCGGCTGGCTGGGCGTCACCTTGACCGGCTCCGATACCTCCTCGAACGTGCTCTTCGGCGGGCTGCAGCGTGTCACGGCAGAACAGCTCGGCATAAATCCCGTTCTGATGGCGGCGGCCAACAGCTCCGGTGGCGTCATGGGCAAGATGATGGATGCGCAATCGATCGTTGTCGCCTCCACGGCGACGCGGTGGTACGGGCACGAAGGTTCGATCTTGCGCTTCGTAGCCTTCCATTCGGTCGCTCTAGCAACACTGGTCGGCCTACTCGTCATGGGCCAAGCCTACGTTTGGCCGCTTACCCTGCTCGTACCTCGGTGAACCCAAGCGCTGGTATCAGGCCGCAGGCGTGTTGGTGCGTCCGGCGCCAGCGATAATCCAGCCCAACAGCCAGCCGACGATCAGACCCGCGACATTCGTCCCGATGAACACCAGCATATGCAGGTTCTCGGCATCGTCGGAGCTGTCGAACGACTGCCGCGCCACGACCCAATCGGCGACCGACGAGCTAATGAACAGCGTGGCGAGCGCCGTGCCGATAAAGGCGAACACCATGGCAACAACGTAGCGCATTGCGAAATCCCCCGGCGCGATGCGCCGTCTACTTCACTTCCCAGAACCAAATTTCGCCGGCATGGGCGTAGTTCGAATAGTACCCGACCCAGGAGAACCACTCGAGCAGCCACTTGGCCGACGAGCGGTAGCCGTTCCACACGTCGATGTGGTCGCCGGTGGCGCGGCCGGTGTCGGACATGCGCTTCCAGTAGTCCTGGAAATAGATGATGCCGGTGCGCCCGAACAACTTCGGGTAGTAGTGCGCGGCTTCCGTGCCGGTGATCCTCTCGACCGGCCCGATGCCCGGAATGTTGGCATGGGTGAGCGCGTTGGCGAGCTGGCTGGCGTTGATGAAGTGCATTTCGCCGCGCGGATGCACGGCGCAGGCGGCGCAACCGCCGATCTGATTATCGGTGACGCCGGCGCGGCGCAGCGCAACGCCGAGGCGAATGGCGCACTGATTATGGAAGACGGGAAAGCCCATCAGGATGTGCTCGCCTTCCATGTTGGTGAGGTTATGGGGGGCGATGCAGGGCGTTGTCACCGATTCATTGATCGGATGCCCCCGCCACAGATCGACGAATTGAACCATGCCTCTCCCCTCGTTTGCCCGCGTCCCGCCCCCGTGCGGCTGCCTCGGAGTATATGCGGGCGAGAAGCCCCGGACCAGCCCGTCCGGCTAGCCGCCGCGCTTGGCCCTGAGCCCCGCCCAATGGGCGAGACGCTTGCCGATCTCGCGTTCGAAACCACGGTCCGGCGGATCGTAATACTGCGGTCGTGTGTCAAATTCTTCGGGGAAATAGTCCTGGCCGGAGAACGCCCCCCCGGCATCGTGATCGTACTCGTAGCCGCTGCCGTAGCCCTCCGACTGCATGAGCTTGGTCGGGGCGTTGAGGATGTGCTTGGGCGGGCTGAGCGAGCCGTGCTCTTTGGCCGCCCGCATCGCGGCCTTGTAGGCGACATAAGCGGCGTTCGATTTCGGCGCCGTGGCGAGGTAGATCGTCGCCTGCGCTAGCGCCAGCTCACCTTCCGGGCTGCCGAGGAAGTCGAAGGTGTCCTTGGCGGCGAGGGCCTGCACCACCGCCTGCGGATCGGCGAGACCGATATCCTCGATGGCCATGCGCACAAGCCGCCGTGCCAGAAACAGGCGATCCTCGCCGCCGTCGAGCATGCGCGCGAGCCAGTATAGCGCCGCGTCGGGGTCGGAGCCGCGCACCGACTTATGCAGCGCGCTGATGAGGTTGTAGTGCCCCTCGCGCGATTTGTCGTAAAGCGGCGCGCGCCGCTGCACCAGCTCGCTCAAGGCGGCGCGGTCGAGTGGTTTTGATCCGGGCGCCACGGCGGCGAATACCTCGTCGGCGAGGTTGATCGCCGCGCGGCCATCACCGTCGGCCATGACGATCAAGGCTTCACGCGCATCGCTATCGAGCGGCAATGGGCGCCGCTCGATGCGCTCGGCGCGCACGAGCAGCTCCTCCATCGCCGGCTCGGCCAGACGATTGAAAACGAGCACCGAGGCGCGACTCAGCAAGGCGCCGTTGAGCTCGAAGGACGGGTTTTCGGTCGTCGCCCCGACCAGCGTGATCGTGCCGTCCTCCATGTGCGGCAGGAAGCTGTCCTGCTGCGCGCGGTTGAAGCGGTGGATCTCGTCGATGAACAGCAGCGTGCCTTTGCCCTGCTCGCGCCGTGCCTTGGCGCGGTCGAAGGCTTTACGCAGATCCTGCACGCCAGAAAATATGGCCGAGAGCTGCTCGAACTCGAGCTGCGTCTCGTGTGCCAGCAGGCGCGCAACCGTCGTCTTGCCGGAGCCGGGTGGCCCCCAAAGAATGAGGCTCGGCAGCCGACCGCTTCTGAGCATGCGCGTCAGCGTGCCGTTGGCGCCGACGAGGTGCTCCTGCCCGACGACCTCCGCCAGCTTCGTCGGGCGCAGCCGGTCGGCGAGCGGGCGTGGCGCCCCCTTTTCCAATCCAGCGGCTTCGAACAGTGTCGCCAATGGCGGTTATCCGGACATTTGCAGCTTCATCAGGCGCCCCCCGCGCTTGATGGTAACGCTCCACATGCGTTGCGTCGTGCGCGTGATCTCGTCGAGCATGAGGACGTCGGTGATCTTGTCGTCGCCGACCTGCACGATGATGTCGCCGGGCTGGAAATCGAGGCGCGCGGCGACGCCGCCTGAACGCACGGCGACGATGACGACGCCGTCGGTCTCGTCGAGACCGAACTCGTCGGCGACGCTCGGCAGAATGTTGGAGACACGCGCGCCGTCGAACGGATGATTGCCCGAGAGGTTGCGTACGTCGTCCTTGCCCGGCTTGGGCGGCGGCAGCAGCGGCACATCCACGCTGACGTGGCGGCCATTGCGAATGACCTCCAGGCGGCTGGTGTTACCGATACCTCGCGTCGTCAGCCGGTAGAGGACCGAGTGGGAGTCGCCCACCTCGAAGCCATCGACACTAACAATGACATCGCCGAGCTGCAATCCCGCCTTCGCCGCCGGGCCATTGCTCGTAAGGCGCTGGACGACGGCGCCGGAGATGCGGTCGAGCTTCAGGTTCGCCGCCATTTCGCGCGTCACGGTCTCGAGTTGGCCCCCGAACCACGGCCGCTCGATCTTGCGGCCGGCTATGGCGTTGTCGGCGACCAGCCGCACGAGGTTCGAGGGAATGGCAAAGCCGATGCCGACTGAGCCGCCCGACTGCGAGAAGATCATCGTGTTGATGCCGGCGAGCCTGCCGTCCATGTCGACAAGCGCGCCGCCTGAGTTACCGGGATTGATGGCGGCGTCCGTCTGCAGGAACACCTGCGTGTCGGACTGCGCCATCTCCGTGCGCGCCAACGCCGAAATGATGCCGCTGGTCACTGTCTGGCCAACGCCGAACGGATTGCCGATGGCGAGGACCACGTCGCCCACCTCGAGCTTGTCGCTGTCGGCGAACTGCAGGAACGGGAAGTCGTTGCCGCCCTTCTCGATCTTGAGCACGGCAAGGTCGGTGCGCTCGTCCTGGGTAACGATGCGCGCGTCGTACTCGCGCTTGTCCGACAGCGCCACGCGGATCTGCGTGTCGGTGCCGCCCTTCACAACATGCGTATTGGTGACGATGACGCCATCGGCACTGATGATGACGCCGGAGCCGAGCGAAGATTGGATGCGCTCCTGCGGCAGGCCGAAGCCGCCCCCGCGGCCAAAGAAGCGCTGGAAGAACGGATCATTGGCGAACGGCGATACAGAGGTGCGCACGCGCGAGCGCACATAGACGTTGACGACCGCGGGCGCCGCTTTGCGCACAATCGGCGAATAGGAATAGAGAAGCGCGTCGCGCGAGGGGGGCACCTGGCGCTCCTGCGCTGCCACGGCAGCGATCGCGGCGCATAGCGCCAGCGCGGCCGCGGTGATCCGAATGAAGGCAGATGTCGTCGGCATGGTCATGGTTCGATAAGGATCCTGGCACAAAGCGCGGCGAAAGGACGGCTCAGCGTTGTCTTATAGGTGAGGCGCCGCGCACAGATAGCATAGCGTCCGGCATCATGGCGCTCCCGTGACAAACCGCCGGCAATGGCCGCGGATTGGCCTTTTTGGGCTTGCCGTGCCTTCAGATGATCTGCAGCGCCCGGAGGCTGGCGGTGGCCGAATTTACTGCTTCCTGCGGCGAGCGGAACGTCTGCCCAAGGATACTGTGGACCTTGGAATTGGAGACCGGGCGGGGGAAACCGAGATCGGCGAGGACGCCCTTGAGGCGCACGTCCACCAGCGCCAGGGCGCGGACGGCCAAATCGGGGAGTTCGCCGCGCGGCACCTTCCTGGCGAGATCGGGCAGCGCCTGCTTGATCAACAGGCCGATCTCGAAGAGGCGCAGGAACCCGTTGGCCGACAGGAAGCGCTGTCCGGCTGCGGCCGGATTGGTCATTGCCAGCACGTGCGTTACGGCCACGTCGCGCACGTCGCTGATGGGGAAACCGATCTTCGGGGCAGCGGGATAGGCGCCCTGCCCCATCAGGCGGATCACCTCGTGCGAGGTCGAAAGGTCCCCGTCGGGCGCTGGTCCGAGAACGAAAGCCGGATTGACGACCGCAAGCTCCGGCGCCCCTGGCGTGTTGGTGACGAACTCCCAGGCGGCGCGCTCGGCCAATGTCTTGGAGACGACATAAGGCGTCACGTCGGGGCGGTCGGGATTAGACCAGTCGGTCTCGTCGAACACGTGGCCCGGTTTGGCTTCCGGCCAGGGAAGCGTTATGGCGACGATCGAGGACGTCAGGACAACGCGCTTGACGCCGGCTTTGGTCGCCGCCTTCAAAACCCGCACTGCTCCCTCGCGGGCCGGGCGGATTACCTCGTCGGCATCCTTTGGATTTTTGAGCGGAAAGGGCGAGGCGACGTGCAGCACATACGCGCAGCCTTGCACCGCCTTGTCCCAGCCGTCATCGCGCATCAGATCGGCGGGGACGAAGGTAACCTGATTGGCCGTGGCACCGGCGTTGCCGATGGCACGCCGCGTTTCCTCCTCGCGGGAGAGATCGCGCAGCGTCGCCTGCACGCTGTAGCCCTGGCGAATCAGCTCGGCAATGCAATGCTTGGCGACGAAGCCCGAGGCTCCCGTGACCAGAACCTTCTCGCCCGCCATACGCGTCCTCCAACCGCTGCGCGCAAATTGGCGGCGTCGCGGCGCAACAAGACGCCCCCTACCGCCCGGACACCGTGCGGAGCCCAGCGCTTCGGAGGAAATGCTTAGCGGTCAGCCCGCAATTAGGCTAGCGCGGGAAGCACGGCGCCCGATCACGATTCCGATTGGGCTGCGGCGACTGCCGCCTCGTGCCGCTCGCGGTCCTCCTTGCCCTTGATCGAGGTATCGCGATCGACGAGCTCGATGACGGCGCGCGGGGCACTGTCGCCGTAGCGGAAGCCGGCCTTGAGAACGCGCGTATAGCCGCCAGCGCGCGACTTGTAGCGCGGGGCGAGCGTGTCGAAGAGCTTCTTGACCATGTCCTCATCGCGCAGCCGGCTTGCCGCCAGACGACGCGAGTTGAGGTCACCGCGCTTGGCGAGCGTGATGTATTTGTCCATCACGCGCTTCAAGTCCTTGGCCTTGGGCAAGGTGGTCACGATCTGCTCGTGACGGATGAGAGCCGCTGCCATGTTGGAGAACATCGCCTGGCGGTGGCTACTGTCGCGGCTGAAGCGCCGCCCCAGCTTTCTGTGTCGCATGTCAGTTCCCTTAGGTTGTTTAACGGGGAGGTTCTGTGGCCTCGCCTCGCTAGGCTCGTGAAAGTCGTGGTCCCGGCGTCGCGAAATTCACGCGCCGGGATTCGCACGCCGTCTCAGTACTGGTCCTCGAAACGCTTGGCCAGCTCTTCGATGTTGTCCGGCGGCCAGTTCGGCACTTCCATGCCGAGGTGCAGACCCATGGAGGCCAAGACCTCCTTGATCTCGTTCAGCGACTTGCGCCCGAAGTTCGGCGTGCGCAGCATCTCCGCCTCGGTTTTCTGGATGAGGTCGCCAATGTAGACGATGTTGTCGTTCTTCAAGCAGTTGGCTGAGCGCACCGAAAGCTCCAGCTCGTCGACCTTCTTGAGCAAGGCGGCATTGAATGCGAGCTCCGGGTGACGCGCTTCTTCGACGGCCTTCTTCGGCTCCTCGAAGTTGATGAACACGGCGAGCTGATCCTGCAGGATGCGGGCGGCGAGGGCGATGGCATCCTCGGGCTTGACCGACCCGTCGGTCTCGACCGTCATGGTCAGCTTGTCGTAGTCGAGGATCTGGCCCTCGCGGGTGTTCTCGACCTTGTAGGAGACCTTCTTCACCGGGCTGTAGAGGCTGTCGACCGGGATGAGGCCGATGGGCGCGTCCTCGGGACGATTGCGATCGGCCGCGACGTAGCCCTTGCCCATGTCGGCCGTGAACTCCATGCGGATGGAGGCGCCCTGATCGAGCGTGCAGATGACGTGCTCGGGATTGAGGAGCTCAACGTCGGCGCCGGCCTCGATGTCCTTGGCGCGGACTGCGCCGCCGCCTTCCTTCTTGAGAACCATGCGCTTCACCCCTTCGGAGTGAACGCGCAGCGCGATCTCCTTGATGTTGAGGATGATGTTGGTCACATCCTCACGCACGCTGGGGATGGAGGAGAACTCGTGCAGCACGCCGTCGATCTGCACCGTCTTGATGGCGGCACCCTGCAGCGACGACAAAAGCACGCGGCGCAGCGCGTTGCCGAGCGTCATGCCGAAGCCGCGCTCCAGCGGCTCGGCGACGACGGTGGCGATGCGGCTGCGGTCGCGGCCGGAAGCCACGTCGAGCTTGTTGGGCTTGATCAGATCTTGCCAGTTCTTTTGCAGAACGTTCACCACGGGGAGCCTCGCTTGACGTCGGGCCTGCGTCGGGGCGCGCAGGCGAATGGGAATTTGATCGCGGTCGGTCGCAAACGTTGCGAAACGACGGACGGGCCGGAAGCCCGCCCGCTGCGGGAGCTAGACGCGCCGGCGCTTGCGCGGGCGGCAGCCGTTGTGCGGTATGGGCGTCACGTCGCGGATCGAGGTGATCTGGAAGCCAACGGACTGCAGCGCGCGCAGCGCCGACTCGCGGCCGGAGCCCGGGCCGCAGACCTCGACCTCGAGGATCTTCATGCCGTGCTCTTGCGCCTTGCGGCCCGCATCTTCGGCGGCGACCTGGGCAGCGTACGGCGTCGACTTGCGGGAGCCCTTGAAACCCTTGGTGCCCGACGACGACCAGGCGATGGTGTTGCCCTGCGCGTCGGTGATCGTGATCATCGTGTTGTTGAACGAGGCGTTGACGTGCGCAACGCCGGACGTGATGTTCTTCTTCTCGCGCTTGCGCACCTTCGCGCGCCCAGCGGGGGCAGTTGTCTCTTTGGCCATCCGTCAACACTCCAGGGGCCGCGCGGCGGCCCGTCATGCGATATGCGTCGAATACGAATGGGGACCGGCATGGAAGCCGTCCCCGGAATTGCGTGCGATCAGGCTTTCTTCTTGCCGGCGATCGGCTTTGCCGGACCCTTGCGGGTGCGCGCGTTGGTGTGCGTGCGCTGCCCGCGGACGGGGAGGCCCTTGCGGTGACGCAGGCCTCGATAGCAGCCAAGGTCCATCAGGCGCTTGATATTGGTGATTACTTCGCGGCGCAGATCGCCCTCAACCAGGTAGTCGCGGTCGATAGTCTCACGGATCTGCAGCACCTCGGCGTCGGTCAGCTGATTGACGCGCCGCTCGGCAGGAATGCCGACCTTGGTGCAGATGTCCTTGGCGTACTTCTGGCCAATGCCGTGGATATACTGTAGCGCGATGACTACGCGCTTCTGCGTCGGAATGTTGACGCCTGCGATACGGGCCACACGTTTCTCCTGAGATCTCGATTGCCGCCGGCAGAAGCACTCCGCCCCCGGTGCGGCATACCGCTGCTCGAATGTTCCTGCGCCAAAAACGCACCTCTCCACCCCGTCTGCTACCAGACCGGATTTTTGTGAAGGTGCGTTAAGAACGGGGTGTTGTAGCGGAGCAATAGCCCCTCGTCAATTGGCCGATAACCGCTTTTTTAGGGTGCGGCAAGTCTGGCCAGAACGCTGTCCACCTGGCCCCCCACATCGGCAATTGGGGTCATTCCATCGACGGAATGCAGCTTGCCCTTGGCGAAGTAGTAGCCGATCAGCGGGGCCGTCTCGCGGTAGTAAGCCATGAGGCGGTTCTTCACCGTCTCCACGTTGTCGTCGGCACGCCGCACGAAGTCCTTGCCGCCACACTTGTCGCACACGCCCTCGATTTTCGGCTTGCACGCTGTGTCGTGGTAGCTCGCCCCACAATTGGAGCAGACATAGCGGCCGGTGATGCGATCGATAAGGGCGGCATCGTTAACTTTCAGCTCAACGACGGCGTCGATCTTCTTGCCTTGGGAGGTGAGCAACTCATCGAGCGCCGCGGCCTGCTTCAGCGTGCGCGGGAAGCCGTCAAGTATGAAGCCCTTGGCGCAATCGGCTTGGGCGATGCGTTCAGCGATGATCTTGATCACCACATGGTCGGGAACGAGGCCGCCGGTCTCCATGATGACGCTGGCTTCCTGCCCGACCGGCGTGCCGGCCTTAACCGCCGCACGGAGCATGTCGCCGGTCGAAAGCTGAACGAGCCCCCGTTTTTTGGCAATATTCTCGGCTTGCGTCCCTTTGCCGGCTCCCGGGGGACCCAGCAGGATCAGGTTCATCTCCGCCCTCGTCCCGTCGCGCCTCTGAGTTTGGCCTTTTTGATAAGGCCTTCATACTGGTGCGCAAGCAGATGGCTCTGCACCTGAGCCACGGTATCCATGGTCACGCTCACCGCGATGAGCAGCGAGGTGCCGCCGAAGTAGAAAGGCACCCCCGCGTACGAAATCAGGATTTCCGGCAGGACGCAAACGGCGGCGAGGTAGATGGCGCCGACCACGGTGATACGCGTCAGCACGTAGTCGATGTACTCGGCCGTCTTCTCGCCGGGGCGAATGCCGGGCAGGAAGCCGCCGTACTTACGCAGATTATCGGCCGTTTCCTTGGGATTGAACACGACCGCCGTGTAGAAGAAGGCGAAGAAGATAATCAACGCCACATACAGCAGAATGTGTAGCGGCTGACCGCGGCCGAGCGAGGCAACCACGTCGTTCAGCCACTGCGGGCCTTGGCCGGCGGTGAACTGCGCTGCGGTGATCGGCAATAGCAGCAGCGAAGACGCGAAAATCGGCGGAATGACACCGGACGAGTTGAGCTTCAGCGGCAGGTGCGAAGAATCGCCCTGGAACATCCGGTTGCCCACTTGGCGCTTCGGATACTGGATAAGCAGGCGGCGCTGCGCACGCTCCATGAAGACGATCGCGGCGACGACGAACAGCATGAGCGCCAGTAGCGCGAGTAGCAGTCCGACCGACAGCGAGCCGGTGCGCGCGAGCTCGAACAAGCCGACGAGTGCGGACGGCATCCCGGCGACAATGCCGGCGAAGATGATGAGCGAGATGCCGTTGCCTACGCCGCGTTGCGTGATCTGCTCGCCGAGCCACATTAGGAACAGCGTGCCGCCAACCAGCGTGATCACCGTGGTAATGCGGAAGAACCAACCCGGATCGATCACCACGGCGCCGGCGGCGCTCTGCGACCCTTCGAGGCCGATGGCAATGCCGTATGCCTGGAATGCGGCGAGCACCACCGTGAGGTAGCGCGTGTACTGGTTGATCTGCTTGCGGCCCTGCTCGCCCTCTTTTTTCAAGGCCTCTAGCTTCGGCGACATCGAGCTCATCAGCTGCATGATGATCGACGCCGAGATGTAGGGCATGATGTTAAGCGCGAAGATCGCCATGCGCTCGACGGCGCCACCCGCGAACATGTTGAACATGCCGAGGATGCCGGAGGCGTTGGCGTGGAAGGTTTGGGCGAAGGCCGTCGGATTGATGCCGGGCAGCGGGATGAACGTCCCAAAGCGATAGACGATGAGCGCGCCCAGCGTAAAGTAGATGCGGCGCTTTAGGTCGTCGGCTTTGGCGAAAGCGCCAAAGTTCAGATTGGCGGCAAGCTGCTCAGCAGCGGATACCATGTTTTTCTCTCCCGACCTTCGCGCCCGATGCGGCGGGCCGCCCTTGGATGTCCCCTCGCTTAGATGGGAGCCCGTCCCGGGTGCGGCAACGCCGCTCTAGTAATCGACCGCCAATCACCCCGACCGGCGGCCTATTTGCGCCAAGGTCATTCCTCGTTGGTGTCCCCGGCGGGCTTCTTGTCCGTACTTTTCTTTTTGGCTGCCGACTTCTTGCGCTTGGCTTCGTCGGCGGGCAGCACTTTCTTCTCAATCAGCTTGATCGAGCCGCCGGCCTTTTCGATCGCCGTCTTGGCCGCGCCGGAGGCATGGTCGACGGTGAGCGTAAGCTTGGCGGTGATCTCGCCGGAGCCGAGCAGGCGCAAACCGTCCTTCGCGCGGCGCACGATTCCGGCAGCGACGAGCGCATTGAGGTCGACCGGCTTGCCGGCATCGAGGCGCTTGTCGTCGATCGCCTGCTGCAGCGCGCCGATGTTGACCTCGTTGTAGTCCTTGCGGCGCCACTTGTTGAAGCCGCGCTTGGGCAGGCGGCGATGCAACGGCATCTGGCCACCTTCGAAGCCGCCGATGGCGACGCCGCTACGGGCGGTCTGACCCTTGCCGCCGCGGCCGCCGGTCTTGCCGACGCCCGAGCCGATGCCGCGGCCGATACGCACCCGCTCTTTCTTGGAGCCGTGCTTGTCCTTGATCTCGTTGAGCCGCATCGGACCTAGCTCCTTAGGATTTCTTCGCTGCCGGCGCGTCGACAATGCGCACCAGGTGGGAGATACTGTTGATCATGCCGCGGATAGCCGGAGTGTCCTCCAGCGTGCGGGTGCGATGCAGCTTGTCGAGGCCGAGGCCGCGCAGCGTCTTGGTCTGGACGGCAGGCCGGCGGTTGGCGCTGGCGATCTGCTGGACGGTGATGGTTTTCTTGGCAGCCATGTCACTTCTTTCCTTGCGTATACCGCACGTGCGTTAGATCACGCCTCGGCGGCAGCGTCGCCGGCGGCAGATCCGTCACGGCGGCGCGAGACGATCTCGCTCACCTTTTTGTTGCGGCGGGCGGCTACGCCGCGAGGGTTTTCCTGGTGCTTCAAAGCGTCAAAGGTAGCGCGCACCACGTTGTAGGGATTGGTGCTGCCCAGTGATTTGGCGACGACGTCGTGCACTCCGAGCATCTCGAACACGGCGCGCATGGCGCCGCCGGCGATGATGCCGGTACCGGCCGGTGCCGAGCGCAGCACAACCTTCCCGGCCCCGTGACGGCCTTCGCTGTCATGGTGCAGGGTGCGCGCATCGCGCAGCGGCACGCGCACGAGCGCACGCTTGGCGGCTTCCGTCGCCTTGCGGATCGCCTCGGGAACCTCGCGCGCCTTGCCGTGGCCGAAGCCGACACGGCCTTTCAAATCGCCCACGACGACAAGAGCCGCAAAACCGAAGCGCTTGCCGCCCTTAACGACCTTGGCGACGCGATTGATGTGCACCAGCTTCTCGGTGAACTCGCTATCGCGCTCTTCGCGATCCCGGCCGCGGTCTCTTCCTTGGGGACGTGCCACGATTGCAATCCTCTTCCTTAAAAGTTCAGGCCGCCTTCACGCGCGGCATCGGCCAGCGCCTTCACGCGGCCGTGGTAGATGTAGCCACCGCGATCGAAGACGACGTCCTTGACGCCGGCCTTGATGGCGCGCTCGGCGATGAGCTTGCCGACAGCGGCAGCCGCAGCCTTGTCGGCGCCGGTCTTTAGCGCCGATTTGAGATCCTTCTCCAGCGTCGAGGCCGCTGCCAGCGTCTTGCCGTCGGCGTCGTCGATCACCTGCACGTAGATGTGCTTCGATGAGCGGTGCACCGAAAGGCGCGCGCGGCCCGTCGAATTCGCCTTCAAAGTGCGACGGACGCGGGACTTGCGCCGATTGAACAGGTTGGTGAGCGCGTTCATAGCCTGGCGTCCTTACTTCTTCTTGCCTTCCTTGCGGAAGATGTACTCGCCCTGATAGCGGATGCCCTTGCCCTGGTAGGGCTCCGGCGGCCGCGAGGCGCGGATGTTGGCCGCCACCTGACCGACGAGTTGTCTGTCGATCCCGGTGATCGTGATGATTTCCTGCTTGGCGCCGCTGACCTTCACCTCGACGCCGGCAGGGATCTTGTGCACCACGTCGTGGCTGAAGCCGATGTTGAGCTGCAGCTGATCCTTGCCCTTCATGGCGGCGCGGAAGCCGATGCCCTGGATCTCCAGCGTACGCGAGTAGCCGTTGGTGACGCCGCCCATGAGGTTGGCGATCATGGTGCGCGACATGCCCCACATGGAGCGGGCCATCTTGGTCTCGTCGAGCGGCTCGACCTCGATACCGCCCGCCGTCTTCTCGACTTTGATCTTGTCGGGAACCGTGAAGGAAAGCTCTCCCTTCGGCCCCTTGACCTTGACCTCTCGCCCGCGGACCGTCGCCGTCACGTTGGACGGAACTGGGACTGCTCTTTTGCCGATACGTGACATGGCCGTTCCAAAACCTTGAAGCGTCCCCGCCTACAGGGGAGCGCAGATTAGAAGATGCTGCAGAGGATCTCTCCGCCGACGTTTTCTTCGCGTGCCTTCGAATCCGACATCACGCCCTTCGGCGTGGAGAGGATCGCAACGCCGAGGCCGTTGGCAACGGTGGGCAGATCCCGAACCGGAGAATAGACGCGCCGGCCAGGCGTCGACACGCGCTTGATCTCGCGAATGGCGGGCTGGCCGTTGTAATATTTGAGCTCGATTTCGAAGGTCGGCAGGGCGCCCTTCTGCTCGACGCGCGAATAGCCGCGAATGTAGCCCTCTTCCTCGAGCACGTCGAGAACGCGCGCGCGGATGCTGGAGGCCGGGGTCACGACTTTCGGGCGCCGCCGCATTTGCGCGTTGCGGATGCGGGTCAGCATGTCGCCCAAGGGATCGTTGATGGACATTCTAATTGCTCCCTTACCAGCTCGACTTGGTCATGCCGGGGATGAGGCCCTGGCTGGCAAGATCGCGAAGCTGGTTGCGGCACATTCTGAGCTTGCGGTAGTAGCCGCGCGCGCGGCCCGTCAGCTCGCACCGGTTGCGGATGCGCGTCGGCGAGGAATTGCGCGGCATCTCGGCAAGCTTAATGCGTGCCGCAAAGCGCTCTTCCGCCGGACGCTTCAGATCGTTGGCGATCGCCTTCAGGCGCTTGCGCTTCTCAGCGGACTGAGCCGCCAACTTGCGCCGCCTGTTGTTCTTTTCAACCGAGCTCGTCTTAGCCATTTAAATCCTCCAAAGGCCTTTCGGGCTGATCCCGAGGTCCTCTAGCTGCGAAACGGGAAGTTGAAGCCGCGCAGAAGCTCACGCGCTTCATCGTCGGATTTCGCCGACGTACACACGATGATGTCCATGCCCCAGATCTGATCGACCTTGTCGTAGTCGATCTCGGGGAACACGATGTGCTCCTTCAGGCCGCAGGCGTAGTTGCCGCGACCATCGAAGCTCTTCGGATTGAGACCGCGGAAGTCCTTGACGCGCGGCAGCGCGATAGTGACGAAGCGATCGAGGAACTCGTACATGCGGTCG
Source organism: Hyphomicrobium sp. (assembly GCA_036559705.1). Taxonomy (GTDB): domain Bacteria; phylum Pseudomonadota; class Alphaproteobacteria; order Rhizobiales; family Hyphomicrobiaceae; genus Hyphomicrobium_A. The sequence goes on along the minus strand of DATBSP010000049.1, from coordinate 10,064 downwards.
CCGCGCAGCGTCACCTTGGCGCCGATCGGCATGCCCTCGCGCAGCTTGTAGGTGGCGATGGCCTTGCGCGAGCGGGTCTGCACGGGGCGTTGGCCGGCGATGAGCGCGAGGTCTCCCGCCGCACTCTCGACCTTCTTGCGATCGTTCACCGCTTCGCCCACGCCCATGTTGAGCACGATCTTTTCGATCCGCGGCACCTGCATATTGTTCTTATATTCGAACTTCTTCAGCAGAGCGTCGCGCACCACCTTTTCGTAGTGCGACTTCATGCGTGGCTTGTAATCCTTCGGACGCGGGGCAGCCGGCGTCGCCGGCGCCTTGGAAGCGGCCGCCTTCTTGTCGCCTTTGGCGCCCTTGGCCTTTTGCGGCGCGCCATCCTTCGGGGCGCCAGAGGCTTTCGGGGCGCCGGCGCCCTTCGCTGGTTTCTCTTTGTCAGCCATTGCTCTTATCTCTCTGGAATGACTTCGCCGGAGCGCTTGGCGAAGCGAACCTTCTTGCCGTCGTCGAGGAACTTGAAGCCGATGCGCGTCGGCTTGCCGTCCTTCGGATCCTCGAGCGCCAGATTGGAAATGTGGATCGGCGCTTCCTTGGAAATGATGCCGCCCTCCTGGGCTGCCGTCTGCTTCTGGTGGCGGCGCACAACGTTGACGCCACGCACCAAGGCGCGCTGCTCCTTCGGCAGCATCTCGACGACTTCGCCGTGCTTACCCTTGTCGCGGCCGGCGATCACGATGACGTGGTCGCCCTTCTTGATCTTGAGCGATGCCATCACAGCACCTCCGGAGCGAGGGAGACGATCTTCATATGGTTCTTGGCCCTGAGCTCGCGGGTAACGGGTCCGAAGATGCGGGTGCCGACCGGCTCGCCCTGCGGATTGATCAGCACGGCGGCGTTGCGGTCGAAGCGGATCAGCGAACCGTCGGGGCGGCGCACGCCCTTGGCGGTGCGCACGACGACGGCCTTCATCACCTGGCCCTTTTTCACGCGACCCTTCGGAATGGCTTCCTTGACCGAGACGACGATGATGTCGCCAACAGTCGCGTACTTGCGCTTCGAGCCGCCCAGCACCTTGATGCACTGAACGCGGCGCGCGCCCGAATTGTCAGCGACGTCGAGATTCGTCTCCATCTGGATCATCGCACTGGTCCTTTCCAACTGCCGCCCGTGAGCGGCCCTTCATCTTCAATGGCCCGAGGGCCCTTCATTCATCCGCGGCGGCGTCAACCGTTCTCGGTCAGAACCATCCAGCGCTTGTTCTTCGAGATCGGCGCGCTCTCGACGATCTCCACGCGATCTCCGATCTTGAAGACGTTCTTCTCGTCGTGGGCGTGGTACTTCTTCGTGCGGCGCACGGTCTTCTTGAACAGCGGGTGCGTATAGCGGCGCTCGACCTCGACCACCACTGTCTTGTCGTTTTTGTCAGAGACGACCACGCCCTGCAGCACGCGTTTCGGCATTCGAATTACTCCTTCGCAGCGCTTTTGGCGCCGCCGGCACGCCGCGCACGCGCGACGGTCAGCAAGCGGGCGATGTCGCGGCGCACAGAACGCACGCGCGATGTGTTCTCGAGCTGGCCGGAAGCCCGCTGGAAGCGCAGGTTGAACTGCTCCTTCTTGAGCTTCTGCAGCTGGTCGTCCAGCTGGTCGAGCGTCATGTCTCGAAACCCGTCCGCCTTCATCGCCTTAGTTCCTCGTCCAATCCCTTAAGCTCAGCCAATCCGCGTCACGATGCGCGTCTTGATCGGCAGCTTGGCCGCCCCGAGCACCAATGCCTCGCGCGCCACCTGATCCGGCACGCCGTCGAGTTCGAACATGATGCGGCCCGGCTTGACCCGCGCGCACCACAGCTCGATCGAGCCTTTGCCCGAGCCCATGCGAACCTCGGCCGGCTTCTTCGTCACCGGAACATCCGGAAAGATGCGGATCCATACGCGGCCGGCGCGCTTCATGTGGCGCGTGATGGCGCGGCGAGCCGCCTCGATCTGGCGCGCGGTGACGCGCTCGGGCTCCACCGCCTTGAGGCCGTGCGAGCCGAAGTTGAGTGCCGTGCCACCCTTGGCGGCGCCATGGATGCGGCCCTTGAAGGCCTTACGGAATTTCGTGCGTTTCGGTTGCAGCATGTCTTGTCGTCCTTGTCAGCGCCTAGCGCTGCCTCACGCCTTCTCTGCGCCTTCGCCATCAGTGGCCGGCGCCGGTGCCGCCGCTGCCGGCGCCTCGCGACGTTCACGACGATCGCCGCGATCGCCGCGATCCCCACGGTCACGGTCGCCATCACGACGCGGACGCCCGCCGCCGCCGCTCTCCTGCAGATCCGAGTTACGCTTCTCCGAGGCCATGGGATCGTGCTCCATGATCTCGCCCTTGAAGATCCAAACCTTGATGCCAATGACGCCGTATGCGGTGCGGGCGACGCCGTAGCCGAAATCGATGTCGGCGCGCAGCGTGTGCAGCGGAACGCGGCCTTCGCGGTACCACTCCGTTCGCGCGATCTCAGCGCCGCCGAGACGGCCGGCAACGTTGATACGAATGCCGAGGGCGCCGAGGCGCAGTGCCGACTGCACGGATCGCTTCATGGCGCGGCGGAAAGCGACGCGGCGCTCCAGCTGCTGCGCAATGGCTTCGGCGACCAGCGTGGCATCGATCTCCGGCTTACGGATCTCGACGATGTTGAGATGCACGTCCGAGGTGGTGAAGCGCGCCAGCTGGCCGCGCAGCTTCTCGATGTCGGCGCCCTTCTTGCCGATGAGCACGCCGGGGCGCGCCGTGTGCACGGTCACGCGGCACTTCTTGTGCGGGCGCTCGATGACGACCTTGGCGATGCCGGCCTGACGGCGCTGCTGCATGATGTGATCACGCATCTTCATGTCTTCGTGCAGCAACCGCCCGTACTCACCGCGGCCAGCGAACCAGCGGCTGTCCCAGGTGCGGTTGACGCCGACGCGCAGGCCGACGGGATTGACCTTTTGACCCATTATTGCGTCTCCTTGGCAGCCGGCTTGGCCTTGCTGCCCTTCTTGGCTGGCGTCGGCTGCTTCTTGGCGCCGCCCTTGGCTTCCTTGACGGGCTTGCCAGCAGCCGCCTTCGACTTCTTTTTCGCTTTCGGCTCACCCTCCTCTTCCGTCTTCTGGCGGACGATGACGGTGATCTGCGAGAATGGCTTGGTGATCGAGCTGGCGCGACCGCGGCCACGTGCCTGGAAGCGGCGCATGATCAGATTCTTGCCGACGAACGCCTCCGAGACGACCAGCTCGTTGACGTCGAGACCGTGGTTGTTCTCGGCGTTGGCGACGGCCGACATCACGCACTTGCGCACGTCCTGCGCGATGCGCTTCCTGGAGAACTGCAGGTCCGCCAGCGCGGTGTCGACCGGCTTGCCGCGGATGAGACCGGCGACAAGGTTCAGCTTACGCGGCGAAACCCGGAGGTTTCTTGCCACGGCCTGTGCCTCGCTGTCGGAGAGGCTGCGCTCGCGTTTGGGCTTGCCCATTTTACTTCGCCTTAGCCTTATTTGCCCCTGGTCGCTTTCTTGTCGCCGCCGTGGCCATGGAACATGCGGGTCGGCGCGAACTCGCCGAACTTGTGTCCGATCATGTCCTCGGTAACGTTCACCGGAACGTGCTTTTGACCGTTGTGCACGCCGAACACCAAGCCGACGAACTGCGGCAGGACCGTCGAGCGGCGGCTCCACGTCTTGATGATCTCGTTGCGGCCCGACGAGCGCACCTTCTCCGCCTTCTTGAGAAGATAGCCGTCGACGAACGGACCTTTCCAAACTGCACGTGTCATAACTTGTCTCCTCGAAGCCGCCGGTTACTTCTTCTTCGCCTGACGACCACGGATGATGTACTTGTCGGTCGACTTGTTCTTGCGCGTCTTGGCGCCCTTTGTGGGCTTGCCCCAGGGCGTCGCCCAGTGCTTGCCGCCCTTGGTGCGGCCGCCGTTCGGGTGATCGATCGGGTTCATGGCGATCGAGCGCACGGTGGGGCGACGACCCTTCCAGCGCGTGCGGCCGGCCTTGCCTGTCACCTCGTTCGAATGGTCGGGGTTCGACACGGCGCCGATGGTCGCCATGCACTCGGCGCGCACCCGACGCGTCTCGCCCGAATTGAGCTTCACCACAGCCCAGCCGGAGTCGCGGCCAACGAGCTGCACGAAGGAGCCGGCTGAGCGCGCCATCTGGCCGCCGCGGCCGGGCTTCAGCTCCACGTTGTGCACGATGGTGCCGATCGGCATGTTGGCCAGCGGCATGGCATTGCCGGGCTTCACGTCAACCTTGTCACCAGCGACGACCTGATCGCCGATCGCCAAGCGCTGCGGAGCCAGGATGTAAGCGAGCTCGCCGTCCGGATACTTGATGAGTGCGATGAAGGCGGTGCGGTTAGGATCGTACTCGATGCGCTCGACCTTGCCCGGCGCATCGAACTTGCGGCGACGGAAGTCGACGAGGCGATACGACCGCTTGGCGCCGCCGCCGATGTGACGGGTCGTGATGCGCCCGTCGTTGTTGCGGCCGCCCGTCTTCGACTTGCCTTCGACCAACACCTTGATCGGCGCGCCCTTCCAGAGCTGGCCGCGGTCGACGAGCACCAGGTGGCGCAGGCCGGGAGAGGTCGGACGGAATGTCTTCAGTGCCATGGGTCCGTTTCCTTAAAGGCCCGTCGCGATATCGATGTGGTGGCCTTCGACGAGAGTGACGATCGCCTTCTTGGCGTCGCTCTGCAGCGCGCGGCGACCGCGGAAGGTCTTCAGCTTGCCCTTGCGGACGAGCGTGTTCACGGCCTTAACCTTGACCTTGAACAGGGTCTCGATAGCCGTCTTGATTTCCTTCTTCGTCGCCTTGGGGGAGACGTTGAAGATCACCTGGTTGGCTTCCGAGACGAGCGTCGACTTCTCGGTGATGACCGGGGAGACGATGACGTCGTAAGCGCTATGAGGCTTGCTCATGACTTGCTTCCCTCGGCCTTGGCGCCGTTAAGAGCGTCGGCGAAGCGCTGCTCGAGCGCGGCGATGGCGGCTTTGGTCAGCACCAGCGTGCGCCGACGCAGGATGTCGTAGACGTTGATGCCCTGCACCGGCAGCACGTCGGTGTTCGGCAGGTTGCGGGCGGCGCGCACGAAACCGGCTTCGAGTTCGGCGCCGTCGATAATCAGCACGTTGCTCCACTCGAGCTTGGCGAACTGGTCGCGCAGAGCGCCCGTCTTGCCGTCCTTGGCTTCCGCTTTGTCGAGCACGACGATCTCGCCGGCTTGGTGCTTGGCCGACAGCGCGTGGCGCAGAGCGAGAGCACGCACTTTCTTCGGCAGCTCGATGGCATGGTCGCGCGGCTTGGGGCCGAACGCCTTGCCGCCGCCGCGCCACTGCGGCACCGACTTGTCGCCGTGACGGGCACTGCCGGTGCCCTTCTGCTTGTACATCTTCTTGCCCGTGACGTTCACTTCGGAACGGTCCTGGGTGTGGTGCGTACCGGCGCGCCGCTTCAGCAGCTGATAGCGGACCATGCGCTGGATTAGGTCGGGACGCGGCTTCAGGCCGAAGATCGCTTCCGCGAGCTCCACCGTGCCGGCCTTCGAGGCCCCGAGCGTCGTGACATCGGCTTTCATCACGCCTGCTCCTTTGCCTCAGCAGCGTCGCCGCCGCGTGCCTTGAACGCGCCCGGACGCGGGGCGTCCTTGTGCGGTTGCTTCAGGACGGCATCGCGCACCAGCACCCAGCCGCCCTTCGTGCCAGGCACCGCGCCGCGCACCATCACAAGGCCGCGCTCGACGTCGGTCTTGACGACGACGAGGTTTTGCGTCGTGACGCGCTCGGCGCCCATGTGGCCAGCCATCTTCTTGCCCTTGAACACCTTGCCGGGGTCCTGGCGCTGACCGGTAGAGCCGAGACTGCGGTGGCTGAGCGAGACGCCGTGCGTGGCGCGCAGACCACCGAAGTTCCAGCGCTTCATGGCGCCCTGGAAGCCTTTGCCCTGGTTGGTGCCCGTCACGTCGACGAACTGACCGGGGACGAAGTGGTCGGCGGTGATCTCGGCGCCCACCTCGATGACGTTATCGGGGCTGACGCGGAACTCCACGAGCTTGCGCTTCGGCTCGACCTTGGCCACGGCGAAGTTCTGCCGGGCGGCCTTGGTGAGGCGCGAAGGCTTGCGCGTGCCGGCACCGAGCTGCAGCGCCGTGTAACCGTTCTTGTCGTTGGTGCGATGACCGACAACCTGCACGTTGTCGAGCTTCAGCACGGTCACCGGGATGTGCTCCCCGGCGTCCGTGAAGATGCGGGTCATGCCCACCTTCTGTGCAATCACTCCGGAACGCATCAGAGCATTCCTTCCTTCTCAAATCGCGGCACCTGGCGACAACCGCCGGCCCGAATTGCCCTTAGAGCTTGATCTCGACGTCGACACCGGCCGCCAGGTCGAGCTTCATCAGCGCGTCAACCGTCTGCGGCGTCGGATCGACGATGTCGAGGAGGCGCTTGTGTGTGCGCATCTCGAACTGATCGCGACTCTTCTTGTCGATGTGCGGCGACCGATTGACGGTGAACCGCTCGAACCGCGTCGGCAACGGAATGGGTCCGCGTACTTCAGCGCCCGTGCGCTTCGCCGTATTGACGATCTCTCGCGTCGAGGCATCGAGGATTCGATGGTCGAATGCCTTGAGCCGGATGCGAATATTCTGGCCGTTCATGTCCCGCACTCTTTCAAAAGAATGAAGCGCCCGGCGACCGAGCGCTTCGCTGCCTTTTGCCCTACTCTATGATCTTGGCGACGACGCCCGAGCCGACCGTACGGCCGCCTTCGCGGATGGCGAAGCGCAGCTTCTCTTCCATGGCGATCGGGGTGATCAGTTCCACTTCAATCGTCACATTGTCGCCCGGCATCACCATCTCCGTGCCGGCAGGCAATGTCACCACACCCGTCACGTCGGTGGTGCGGAAGTAGAACTGCGGACGGTAGTTGGTGAAGAACGGCGTGTGCCGGCCACCCTCTTCCTTGGTGAGGATGTAGGCTTCCGCCTTGAACTTCTTGTGCGGCTTCACGGTGCCCGGCTTGCACAGCACCTGGCCGCGCTCGACGGCTTCCTTGTCGATACCGCGCAACAGGCAGCCGACGTTGTCGCCGGCTTGGCCCTGGTCGAGCAACTTGCGGAACATCTCGACGCCCGTGACGATCGACTTCTGCGTGTCGCGGATGCCGACGATTTCGATTTCCTCGCCGACCTTGACCACGCCGCGCTCGATGCGGCCGGTGACGACGGTGCCGCGGCCGGAGATGGAGAACACGTCTTCGATGGGCATCAGGAACGGCTGGTCGATCGGACGCTCCGGCTGGGGAATGGCGGTGTCGACCGCCTTCATCAGCTCGAGAATGGCGTTCTTGCCGAGCTCGGGCTTCTTGTCCTCGAGCGCCATCAGGGCCGAGCCCTTCACGATCGGGATGTCATCGCCCGGGAACTCGTAGGACGAGAGGAGCTCGCGCACCTCCATTTCGACGAGGTCGATCAGTTCTTGGTCGTCGACCATGTCGACCTTGTTGAGGAAGACGACGAGCGCCGGAACGCCGACCTGGCGGGCGAGCAGGATGTGCTCCCGGGTCTGCGGCATCGGGCCGTCGGCGGCCGAGACGACAAGGATGGCGCCGTCCATCTGCGCGGCACCCGTGATCATGTTCTTCACGTAGTCGGCGTGGCCGGGGCAATCGACGTGTGCGTAGTGGCGGGCGTCGGTCTCGTACTCGACGTGCGCGGTCGAGATCGTGATGCCGCGCTCACGCTCCTCGGGAGCCTTGTCGATCTGATCGTAAGCGGTGTACTGCGCCTTGCCGGACTCGGCGAGGACCTTCGTGATCGCAGCCGTCAGAGACGTCTTGCCGTGATCGACGTGGCCGATCGTGCCGATGTTGCAGTGCGGCTTGTTCCGCTCGAATTTTGCCTTGGCCATCGTGGCTCTCCACTTCAGTTGTCGGTTCCCGGAGGAACCCGTCTCTTCGTTACTCGGCGCGCCTTCCGGCCCGCCTCATCCCTGTTGTCTCGTCAGGCGTACTTGGCCTTCACCTCGTCCGCCACGTTGCGCGGCACATCCGCGTAGTGGGCGAACTGCATGGTGTAGGAAGCACGTCCCTGGCTCATGGACCGTAGTTGGCTCACGTAGCCAAACATGTTGGCGAGCGGAACGTAGGCTCGGATCACGGTAGCGTTGCCACGCATCTCCTGATTGCGGATCTGCCCGCGGCGGCTGTTGATGTCGCCGATGACGCTGCCGACGAAGTCGCCCGGCGTCACTACTTCGACGTCCATCACCGGCTCGAGAAGCTTCACGCCGGCCTTGTCGCAGCCTTCCTTCATCGCCGAACGCGAGGCGATTTCGAAGGCGATGGCGGACGAGTCCACCTCGTGGAAGGCGCCGTCATACAGCGTCACTTTGGTGTCGACCATCGGGAAGCCGATGAGGACGCCGTTCTCCCACACCGAGTTGATGCCCTTCTCGACGCCGGGGATGTACTCCTTCGGCACCGTACCACCGACGATCTCGGCCTCGAACTCGTTGCCCTTGCCCGTCTCGTTGGGCTCGAGGCGCAGCTTGACGCGCGCGAACTGACCGGTGCCGCCGGTCTGCTTCTTGTGCGTGTAGTCGATGTCCGTCGAACGCACGAGCGTCTCGCGGTAGGCAACCTGCGGTGCGCCCACATTGGCCTCGACGCCATAGGTCCGCTTAAGGATGTCGACCTTGATGTCGAGATGCAGCTCGCCCATGCCCTTGAGGATCGTCTGGCCCGACTCCTGATCGGTGTGCACGCGGAAGGACGGGTCCTCGATCGCCATCGTCGACAGCGCCATCGACATCTTCTCTTGGTCGGCCTTGGTCTTCGGCTCGATCTTCATCTCGATGACGGGGTTGGGAAACTCCATCTTTTCGAGCAGCACGGGTTTGTTGGGGTCGCTGAGCGTCTCGCCCGTGCGCGTGTCCTTGAGCCCCGAGAGAGCGACGATGTCGCCGGCGTAGGCTTCCTTGATCTCTTCGCGATCGGCGGCATGCATCAGGTACATGCGGCCGACGCGCTCTTTCTTGTCGCGCGTGGTGTTCGTCAGCGCCATGCCGCTCTGGATCTTGCCAGAGTAGATGCGGCAGAAGGTGATCGAGCCGACGTGCTCGAAGCTCATGATCTTGAAGGCCAGCAGCGACAGCGGATCTTCGTCGATCGGCTTGCGCAGCAGCGGCTCGCCGTTCTTCGGGTCGATGCCCTTGAACGCTTCGCGATCAGCCGGCGAAGGCAGGAAGTCGACAACGGCGTCGAGCAGCGGCTGCACGCCCTTGTTCTTGAAGGCCGAGCCGCACATCATCGGATAGAAGGCGGCCTTGACGGTGGCTTTGCGGATCAGCCGGCGCAGCGTGTCCTCGTCGGGCTCCTTGCCCTCGAGGTAGGCCTCCATGGCCTCGTCTTCCATGTCGACGGCCGCCTCAATCATGGCGGCGCGATACTCGGCAGCGCGCTCCTTGAGGTCGTCGGGAATCTCTTTGACGTCCATCTTGGCGTCTTTGCCGTCGCCGTCCCAGACATAGGCCTTCATGGTGATGAGGTCGACGACGCCCGTGAAATTGTTCTCAGCGCCGATCGGCAGCTGGATCGGAACCGGCTTAGCGCCGAGTTTCTCTTTGATGTCGTTGACGCACATGTAGAAGTCGGCGCCGGTCTTATCCATCTTGTTGGCGAAGATGATGCGCGGCACGCCGTACTTGTCGCCCTGACGCCAGACGGTCTCGGTCTGCGGCTCAACGCCCTGGTTGCTGTCGAGCACGCACACGGCGCCGTCGAGCACGCGCAGCGAACGCTCGACCTCGATGGTAAAGTCGACGTGGCCAGGCGTATCGATGATGTTCAGGCGGCGCATGCGCTTGTCGCGGCCCGGCCAAAAACAGGTCGTGGCGGCCGACGTGATGGTGATGCCGCGCTCGGCTTCCTGCTCCATGAAATCCATGGTCGCGGCGCCGTCGTGCACCTCACCGATCTTGTAGGACTTGCCGGTGTAGTAAAGGATCCGCTCAGTCGTCGTCGTCTTCCCGGCATCAATGTGG
>DATBSP010000048.1:0-73024 GCA_036559705.1 Hyphomicrobium sp. | reverse complement strand
CCGTAGCGCACGTTCTCGCGCGGGATCATCTCGTCGCGGCGGATGATGCCCTCGGCACGGCCGAGGTCGACGATGACGTTGCCGTATTCGACGCGCTTCACGGTGCCGTTGACGATCTCGCCGATGCGATCCTTGTACTCGTTGTAGTGGCGCTCGCGCTCGGCCTCGCGCACCTTCTGCACTATGACCTGCTTGGCGTTCTGTGCGGCGACGCGGCCAAAATCCAACGGCGGCAGCGGCTCGGCGATAAGGTCGCCGATCTTGGCGTCGGCGTTGCGGCCTTGCGCGTCGGCAAGGTTGATCTGCGTTGAGTCGTTCTCAACCGTTTCGACCACCGCCAGCACGCGCGACAGCCGCGCCTCGCCGGTTTTGGGGTCGATCTCGCAGCGGATGTCGTTCTCGGCGCCGTAGCGCGATTTTGCCGCCTTCTGTATGGCGTCTTCCATCGCCTCGATGACGATCTTGCGATCAATCGACTTCTCGCGCGCCACCGCTTCGGCGATCTGCAGGAGCTCCAGCCTGTTGGCGCTGATGCCGGCCATTGCCATGGTTCTTATTCCTTCTCGCGATCCGCGCTCGGCTCTGCGGCCTGGGCGGTGTCTGATGCATTACTCGTTTTTGCGCGGCGCAGGGCCTCGCGGATCAATTCATCGGTCAGCACGAGCCGAGCCTCGGCAACGAGCCCCATCGGAATGCCGACGACGTTCGTTCCCGCCTCGCCGAGGTCCACCTCGATACGGACCTCGCCATCCTCGAAACCCTCGAGCATGCCGCGGAAACGTTTGCGGCCGTCGATCGGCTCCTTCACTTCGATCTTGGCCTCGTGGCCCGACCAGTCCTCGAAGTCCGAGGGCCGCACCAACGGCCGGTCGATGCCGGGCGATGAAACCTCCAGCCGGTAGGCGCCCGCGATCGGGTCGTGCACGTCAAGCAGCGGCGAGATCTCCTTCGAAACCGCCTCGCAATCGTCGATGGTCATCGTGCCATCGGCGCGCTCGGCCATAACCTGCAGGGTCTTACCTTCGCGGCCCGATACGGCCACGCGCACGAGACGGAAGCCGCGATCGCTGAGTGCCGGCTCGATGAGCTCGGCAACTCGCGCGGCGGCGCCGCTTTCCACAATGAACCGGTCGCCCAAGGCGCCTTCGTCGCCAGCGTGCATATTCAAAAAGTTTCCGGCCAGCTTTGCCCGATCCCCTACGCCAATACAAAAAGAGCGGACCCAGAGGGCCCACTCCTGATAGTTGAGATGATCATGAGCAACATAGTATTACGAGATCGTGACTAGAGTTTCAAGGGGGGCAGACCGTTGAGGGTGCTCGCTGCGCACAAATCGTAAAAAGTAGCAGCGGCGCCCCTCGCGCCCCGCTTTGGCTTCGTAACGGGTCCCCGGCCAGTCGGCCGGGCGCACCCGCCAATCCTCTGGCCCTTGCACCTGCCAAGCGAACGCCGGGCGCCCGCGCATAGCGAGCAGAATGGTGCGCAAATAGTCGCCGATATCGGTGCCGATGCGCAGCTCGGCGCCGCCGCGCATGACGCGGGCGAGTTGGTCCACCAAGGTCCGGTTGATCAGGCGCCGCTTCACATGGCGCCGCTTGGGCCACGGGTCGGGGAACAGGATAAAGACCCGGTCGAGCGAGCCTTCAGGCAGGCGTCGCAGGACCTCGCGCGCATCCTCCGTGTAGAGCCGCACGTTGCCGAGCCCGGCCTCGTCGAGGACCGACAGGACCTTGACGACGCCGTCCTCGAATACCTCACACCCGATCAGGCCGACGTCGGCATTGGCGCGCGCTTGCCACACGAGGTGCTCACCGCCACCGAAGCCGATCTCGAGCCACACGCGTGATGCAGGGGTCGCGAACACCTCCGTCAGCGATGCCGGCAACGCCTCGGGAAGCGCGACGCGCGGCAGGAACTCTTCGAGGAGATGCTGCTGGCGGGCACTCAGCTTACGCCCGCGGCGACGCCCGAACGAGCGCAACTCATCCCGACGTTCGATGCCCGGGGGCTCAGTGCCCAGCTCAGTTGGCTGCCTTCTTGATCGCATCGGCAAGGTCGGTCTTCTCCCAGGAGAAACCGCCGTCCGCGTCGGGCGCGCGCCCGAAGTGCCCGTAAGCCGCGGTGCGCGCGTAGATCGGCTTGTTGAGATCGAGGTGCTTGCGGATGCCGCGCGGCGACAGATCCATCACCTCGCTTAGCGCCTTCTCCAGCTTGGCTTCATCGACTTTGCCTGTGCCGTGCGTGTCGACATAGATCGACAACGGCTTGGCGACGCCGATGGCATACGAAAGCTGGATGGTGCAGCGTTCGGCAAGGCCGGCGGCGACGACGTTCTTTGCGAGATAGCGCGCCGCATAGGCGGCCGAGCGGTCGACCTTGGTTGAATCTTTTCCGGAGAACGCGCCACCGCCGTGCGGAGCCGCGCCGCCATAGGTGTCGACGATGATCTTGCGGCCGGTCAGGCCGGTGTCGCCGTCCGGGCCGCCGATGAAGAACTTGCCCGTCGGATTGACGTGCCAGACGGTGTCCTTGCCGATCCAGCCATCGGGCAGCGTCTTGCGCACGTAGGGCTCGATAATATCGCGGATTCTCTTGGAGGAGAGGTCTTCGTCAACGTGCTGGTGCGAGACGACGATCTGCGTCACGCCCACCGCCTTGCCATCCTCGTAGCGCACGGTGACCTGGCTCTTGGAATCGGGCCCCAGCAGCGCGGCGTCGCCCTCCTTCTTGTGCCGGGCGACAGCGAGATCGTGCAGGATGTTGTGGGCGTAATATATCGGCGCCGGCATCAGCTCCGGTGTCTCGGTGCAGGCGTAGCCGAACATGATGCCTTGGTCGCCGGCACCCTCTTCCTTGTTATCGCCCGGCTGCAACGCGTCGACGCCGGCCGCGATATCCGCCGATTGCGGATGCAGCAAGACCTCGATGTCCGCCTTCTCCCAGTGGAAGCCTTCCTGCTCGTAACCGATGTCGCGGATGGCCATGCGCGCAACGTGCGCGATCCAATCCTTGGTCACCGTCTCGGGGCCGCGCGTCTCACCGGCGATGACGACTTTGTTGGTCGTCGCTAAGGTCTCGCAGGCCGCACGGATCGCCCATGGGTCGATGCCGGCCTTGGGGCCCTCGCGGAAAAACAAATCGACGATCTCATCCGAGATGCGATCGCACACCTTGTCTGGGTGACCTTCAGAAACGGATTCACTGGTAAAGAGGTAGGATTTGCGTGCCACCCAAGCCCTCGTGTGCTTTCGGCATGTCTCGAAAAACGCCGGGTTGTCTCAAGCTTTGCGCACGCGGTCAAGGAAAGTCCGGCCCGGGCGCAGACCATCTCGGCTACCGGCACTGCAGCGCGTTGGCATGCCATCCAAGATTATGACAGCGGCTTCTACTCGGAAGCCGCCGCTTCGCCAGCAAAGGCGCGCACTAGGTCAACGATGGAACGGCGCACACGAGGATCGTTGATCCGCGCAAATGCCTTGTTGAGCTCCAGACCCTCGCGGCTACCCAGGAATTCGATGGCGTAGCTTTCCGCCGGGCGTTCAGCGAAACCGGCGGTTCCGTGAGCTCCGCCGACGGCCAATTCCTCGTAGAAAAACTGTACGGGGACACCAAGAACCTGGGAAAGATCGAACAGGCGGCTAGCGCCGATCCTATTGATGCCTTTCTCGTACTTCTGGATCTGCTGGAAGGTTAAACCAAGATGCTCGCCCAGTTTCTCTTGGCTCATCCCAAGCAACATGCGGCGGAGGCGCACACGAGCACCGACATGAACATCGATGGGATTGGCGCGCCTGGATCCGCGCTCTTCTGTTTCTACTTGCAGCGCATTCTCTCTCGACATTCCTGCTTACCCTAACCCCCGCTTACGACGTTAAATTACACGCTTTGATTGTGGGTTCTCACCCGTCCAACCCTGGGGGCGGCGAGAGGTACTTGCAAAACCCTCCCGTCCCAATTGTCGCTTTATGACGCCCGATCCCTAACAGAACAACACGCAAATTGTCTCTAATGGCTCTCTCGTCGGCTGGTGACAACTGCGGCAACCAGGAAGATGAGTGCAAGGACGACGAAAGTACTATCGCCAGCTGTAGCGTAAAGAGGCACTGCAATAGAGGCCGGAATCCGGCTGTCGATCACTCCCCGCGCGTTAAGGCTGAGCATTGTGACAACTCGACCTTGCCCGTCTACAATTGCCGACACGCCGTTATTTGCCGCGCGAATAATCGGCAATCCTTCCTCGACGGCCCGCACGCGCGCCTGGTGGAAGTGCTGCCACGGACCGGTCGTATCGCCGAACCAGCCGTCATTGGTCACATTGATCAGCAATCCCGGGCGCTGCTCGCCCTGCACTACCTCGGTCGGGAAAATGGCCTCGTAGCAGATCAGCGCCGCCGTTGGAGGGAGGCCGGCAATGGATAGCAGCGGTCGCGGCACCGGGCCTGTCGCGAACCCGCCCCGCCAGCGCGTCAGCTGCTCCAGGCCAATGCTCTCGAGCAGCGTCTGCATCGGCAGGTACTCGCCGAATGGCACGAGATGGATCTTGTCGTAGGTCTGCTCGAGGTTGCCCTGGTCGCCGAACACCATGAGACTGTTGTAGCCCTCGCGCGCGCCTGGCGCGGAGTGAGGCTTCTTTAGCCGCAGGGCGCCCGCCAGCAGTTGCGTACCGCTCGGCAACAGCGCGCCGATCGACGCCAGAGCCTCGGGATGCTCCAGCGGCAGGAACGGCATCGCCGCTTCCGGCCAGATGAGATGGGTGATACCGGCAAGATCGTCCTGCCGACCCGAGGCGTCGCGGCGTGATAGCGCCAACTGATCGTCGAAAATCTCCCGCTGCTTCTCCGGCCGCCACTTGTCGCGCTGCGGCACGCTCGCCTGCACGACACGCACGCGCACGCCGTCGAGCATCGTCGTCGGATTGTTGGAAAGCCGCCAGGCGCCGAGGCCGTAAAGCAGCAAAAGCGGCATGATCGCCAGAGCGGCAGCGCGGGCAAGGACGTGCCCGCGGGAAGCGCCAGACGCGGCGTCGGCGATGAGAACAAGGGGACCGGCGAAGATGGCGACGCACAGCAGCGTCAGTCCGTAGATGCCCAGCACCGCGGCCGACTGCATCATGGGCAACGGCCATGTCAACGCGTAACCCAACACGTTCCAAGGAAATCCGGTGAGCACGTGGCCGCGCAGCCATTCGGTCAACGCTAGGACAACGGCCAGTACAAGCACGCGCGCGATGCCGGGTGGCCAGGCGAGGCGCGCGACCCCGGCGGCCAAGCCGATGAACAGCGCGAGCCCCGCCGGAAGCAGCAGCACCGCGAACGGCATCAGCCAGGCGAACACCTCCGCCTCGACGAGAAAAGCCTCGCCGATCCAGAACAGCCCGAACAGGAAATAGCCAAAGCCGAACCACCAGCCGGCGCTCGCGGCGCTCAAGAAGAGCGCGCGCCGGGAGCGCGCGCGAGCCCCGTCGATCAACCAGACCAACATGGGCAGCGTGGCGAACAGCACCGGCGAGAGGAAGAACGGCGCTAGGGCGGCAGCCGAAGCACCACCGGCGGCGAAGGCCGCCAGCGCCCGGCGCCAGCCGGATAGTTGCGCGACAGCGACAGAGAGCTGAACCGTCAAATCGGAGACGCGCGAAGCTACTGAAGCAAAACCCGGGCGCTCCAGCCGCGGCGATGCCGGGGCGGTGTTCACGCCTTTCCTTCTTCGGGTGCCGGCGCGCCGACGACACGAGGCTGATGGATCTTTACCTTCTTCAGGCGGCGCGCGTCGGCGTCGAGAACCTCGAGCTCCAATCCGCTCGGATGGCGGACGAGCTCGCCGCGGACGGGCACGCGGCCGAGAAGTGCAAACATCAGGCCGCCGAGCGTATCGATGTCCTCCTCCTCCTCAGGCTTCAGGAGCTTGATGCCGAGGTGCTCCTCGAGCTGCTTGATAGGAGTGCGCGCCGACGCGACGAGACCGACCTTGGGCTCGGTGATGATATGCGCCGCCTCGGCAATATCGTGCTCGTCCTCGATATCGCCGACGATCTGCTCGACAAGATCCTCAATGGTGACTAGCCCGTCGGTGCCGCCGTACTCGTCGACGACCAGCGCCATGTGGATGCGCGTCGACTGCATGCGGATCAAAAGGTTTGTCGCCGGCATTGACGGGGGGACGTAAAGCACGGGACGGCGAATCTTCGCCGACGTAATGGGCCGCGAGAGATCGACGCGGCCGAAATCGAGCTGCTGCGCCGGCGCCGGACTTTCCTCCGCCGCTTCGCCGGCCGGCGGCGCCACTGCAATGCGCGTGTTCACGGCATCGTCGGCGGCTTCGTGCGTCAACCAGCGGAACAGATCCTTGACGTGGATCATGCCGCGCGGATCATCGAGCGTCTCGCTGAAGAGCGGAATGCGCGACACTCCGGCCTCGCCGAACGTACGTAACAGCTCGGCCAGCGTGTCGCCCTCTTCGAGAGCGATGATATCGGCGCGCGGCACCATAATGTCATCGACGCGCGACCCGCCGAAGCGCAGGAGCCGGCGCAGCATCTCGCGCTCTTCGTTGGAAAACGCGGCGGCAGCGTCGGCCTCCGCATCTCCCTTGAGATCGGCCTCCAGCATCTCGCGCAGACTAGGCGAGCGCAGGCCGATCCGGCTGAGGAGCGTGTTCAGCAGACTTTGCGTGCCGGCGGCCAGCAGCTCGCCGCCATTAGGAGGATCAATCGGGTCTTTGGGTAAGTGTGCGTTGCTCATGATCTCGTGCGACTTGTGTGCTCGGGAAGATTGATGGGCTTGCCCGCCGCTGCGTAGGGGTCGGCGATGCCGAGGCGCTTGAGGATGCGCACTTCGAGGCTCTCCATGGCCCGCGCCTCCTCGTCCATCTCGTGATCATAGCCGAAAAGATGCAGCAATCCGTGCACCAGCAAGTGTTGCATATGATGCTCGACGGGCAGGCCGAGGTCGCCGGCTTCGCGCTGCAGCGTCTCGAGGGCAAGCACGACGTCGCCCAGAAAGCGTGCCTCGTTCTCGTCGATCGGAATAGTGGGCCCGGCAGGAAAGGAGAGCACGTTGGTCGGGGCGGCTTTGCCCCGGTAGCTCTTGTTGAGCTTGGCGACTTGCTCATCGCTCGACAGCGCAACGCAAGCCTCGCTGGCGGCAAGATCGAGTTCGGCCGCGAGTGCGGCAGCGGCCGCGCGCACGAGATCATCCGCGCCGGCGACGGCTGACCAGTCGCCGCCCTCATGCACGACATCGATGTCGAGGCTTAGCGGAGGCTCGGGGTCGGCACCCGCCGGGGGGTCGCCGCTGCCAACGGCGGGAGCAATCGTAGCTGGAACAGTGTGTGGCATCGCACGCGAGCTACTTCTGCCGATCGTAGGCTTCGACGATGCGCGCGACGAGGTCGCGGCGCACAACGTCGGCGCCGGTGAAACGAATTGCCTCAATGCCCGGCACGCCGACGAGCAACGCTATGGCTTCCTCTAGGCCCGACCTCATGCCGTTCGGCAAGTCGATTTGGCTCGGGTCCCCGGTCACCGTCATCTTCGAGCCCTCGCCGAGACGGGTGAGGAACATCTTCATCTGCATGCTGGTTGTGTTCTGCGCCTCGTCAAGAATGACATACGCGTTGGCCAGCGTGCGTCCGCGCATGAAGGCGAGCGGCGCGATCTCAATGACGCCCGATTCAAGATCGCGCTCGACCTTCTCGGGCGGCAGCACGTCATAGAGGGCGTCGTATAGCGGGCGCAGATAAGGATCGACCTTCTCGCGCATGTCGCCGGGCAGGAAGCCGAGACGCTCGCCGGCTTCAACGGCCGGACGCGAAAGGATGATGCGCTCGACCATACCGCGCTCGAGACAATGAGCGGCCTGGGCGACGGCGATGTAGGTCTTGCCGGTGCCGGCCGGGCCGACTCCGAAGACGAGATCGGACTTATTCAGCGCACGAATGTAGGTGCTCTGCATCGGCGTGCGCGCCTTGACGACGCGGCGGCGCGTGGCGATCTGCGCCTGCCCGTCGCCGGGGACGCTCTCCTCGCGTGCATGCCGAATGAGACCGTCGAAGTCGCCGGCGCCGATTGGCTCGCCGGACGACGCACGCTTGTACAGCTGCTCGAGAACGCCGCGCGCAATCTCACAGGCGGCTTCCGGCCCATTCAGCGTGACGACGTTGCCATGCGCATGCGCCTCGATGCCGAGGCGATCTTCGATCAGCGCAAGATGACTGTCGTATTCACCGAGTAGCCGCGTCAGATGGCGGTTGTCCTCGAACGGTACTACCAGGCGCTTATTTGCCGCCTGTGTTTTGGGCGATCTTCCCGGCCCAGCGACCGGACTCCCGCGGAATGCTGCCAATCGGTGCTCCAGACGTCGTTCGCTTCGAATCGCCACTCTAGTTGCCGAACTTACCATAACGCCGGGGAACCCCGAATGGTGCGCCGCGCCAAGCCCCGTAATACCGTTACCGGATGGTCACTCCGGCCGTATGACACCGGCTAGACTATTGGGGCCAAAGCCAGAAATTTCAACGGGCACAATGTGGCCAAGCATATCGGGAGAAGCTTCGGCGTGCACCGACTGCAGGTATGGCGAGCGCCCAATAAGCTGCCCGGGACGCCGGCCGGCCTTCTCGAACAGCACCGGCAATGTGCGCCCTACGCAGCGTTCGGCAAACGCCCTCTGCTGGCGCTCGATCAGCCGTTGCAAGCGCGTGAGGCGGTCGGTTTTCACCTCCTCCGAAACCTGGTCGCCAAGCTTCTCCGCCGGGGTGCCGGGCCGGGCGCTGTACTTGAACGAGTAGGCCGCCGCGAACCCGACCTCGGCAAAGACGGCGAGCGTTGCTTCGAACTCGGCCTCCGTCTCGCCCGGAAAGCCGACGATGACGTCGGTCGAGAGGGCGAGTTCGGGCTGCGCCGAACGGATGCGGGCGACGAGGTCGAGGTATTCGCGCGCCGTGTGCTTGCGGTTCATGGCGGCGAGAATGCGATCGGCGCCCGACTGAAACGGCAGATGCAGATAAGGCATCAGCTTCTTTTCAGTGCCGTGTGCGGCGATCAGATCGTCGCTCATGTCGCGCGGATGGCTGGTCGTGTAGCGCAGCCGCTTGAGCCCGGCGATGCGCGCCAGATGGCGAACGAGATCGGCTAGCGAGCAGGTGCGGCCGTCCGGTCCATCGCCGTGGTAGGCGTTGACGTTTTGCCCGAGCAGCGTCACCTCGCGCACACCGCTCGCCACCAACGAGCGAGCTTCGCGCTCGATGTCGGCGACTGAGCGCGAATACTCCATGCCGCGCGTATAAGGCACGACGCAGAACGTACAGAACTTGTCACAACCTTCCTGCACGGTGAGAAACGCCGTCACCGCCCGCGTCGGAGCTCGCTGCGGCAGATGCGCGAACTTCTCCTCCTCGGGAAATACCGTCTCGACCAGCGGGCGATTTTCTGAGCGCGTGCGGGCGACGAGTTCCGGCAGCCGATGGTAGCTCTGTGGCCCGATGACCAGATCGACGGCGGGAGCGCGGCGCACGATCTCGGCGCCCTCGGCTTGGGCGACGCAGCCAACCACGGCGACCACCGTATGGTTGCCGGCCGTCGCCCGCTCGTCTTTCAGCACGCGGATGCGTCCGAGGTCCGAGTAGACTTTCTCGGCAGCCTTCTCGCGAATGTGGCAGGTGTTGAGGACGACGAGATCGGCATTCTCGATCGCGTCGGTTTGCGAATAACCGCGCGCCGAAAGCGCCTCGGTCATGCGCTCGGAATCATAGACGTTCATCTGGCAGCCGAAGGTGCGAATGAAGACCTTCGGCCCAGCGGCCGTTATACGCGATGCCTCGGCCAGCGCGGCGAACGCATCGCTGTGCTCAGTCCCAATCGCTTCCGTTATCAGCCGATCATCCATCAAACAGCGTGCCTGTGGCGTTTGCCGGGGCGCAACGACAGCCTTATTGGACACGCTTTGTCCAGCCCCCAAAGGGACGGCGTCGGCTTACACCCACTTCTGCCCGGTCTCCCCCGCAACGCGGGCCCTAACCGCAGACGGCGCATCTTCCGTCGCAGCAATGATTATGGCCTCCTCCGCGGGGCGCGCGCGCAAGATACGAACGACGTGCTCGCGCACTTGTGCTTCGCTATGCCGCGCCAAGTCTTTGCGGTCAGTGAAGCTCGTTAGCGGCACCGGAGCGCCGACGCGGATCTGCACATCGAGGGGGCCAGCTTTGAGCAGTTCCCAGGCGTGGCTCCGCATTTCCATGTCGCCGTACCATGCGATGCCGGGGCGATCCGCGCGGCCTATCGGCAGCCCGTGCAGCCGCGTGTAAACGACCGAAAGCGTCTGCACGACGGCGTCCGGCGCGGCCTGGCCCTCTCCGGGTGACGGCGCCGCCGCGGCAAACAGCGAGGTCATGAACGGGAGAACGCGGTTGCCGTCGCTCGAAGTGCCTTCGGCAAACAGTACGATGGAGTCGCCCTGCGCCAGGCGCGCGACAATCTCACCGGCTGCCTGCCCCACCGCCGTGCGCCGCGTGCGATCGACGAACACCGACCGCTGCAGCCTCGCCAACGTCGAGACAAATGGCCACGTCCCAACCTCCTTCTTGGCGACGAAGGAAACCGGCGCAACGGCCGACAGCACAGGGATATCGAGCCATGTCGTATGATTGGCGACGAGTAGCACAGGGCGACCGCGCACGACCTCGCCGTCGAGGTGGATGCGCACGCCGAGCAATCGGCAGACCTGGCGGTGGTACCAATTCGGAAAGGCGCGCGCTCGCTTCGTATCGATGCGCAGCAAGAGCGCCTGCAGCGGCATTAGCGGTAGCGTCAACGCGAAGAAGGCGGCGAGAATTGCCCCGCCGCGAAACGCGCCAACTCGCTTTGCATGGGCGCGCGTCACGCTTTCTTCGCCGGCTTGGCGCGCACGCCGTAAAGCTCGAGCCGATGGCCAACGAGCTTGAAGCCGAGTTCGCGCGCAATCCTATCCTGCAGCGCCTCTATCGCCTCGTTGCGGAACTCGATCACCCGCCCGCTTTCCATATCGATGAGATGGTCGTGGTGGCCGCGCGAGGCCTCCTCGTAGCGCCCTCGCTTATGGCCGAAGTCGTGGCGCTCGAGGATGCCTTTTTCCGCGAACAGCTTCAGCGTGCGATAGACGGTCGACAGCGAGATGCGCCGGTCGATCTCGTTGGCGCGCTGGTAGACTTCCTCGACGTCGGGATGATCTTTCGCTGTGGACAACACGCGGGCGATGACGCGCCGCTGACCTGTCATGCGCAGCCCCTGCTCGGCGCACAGGAGTTCGATGCGGCTCAATCCCAGATTTCCTAAATCGGCCATGCGGCGGCGATCACTCCGCTTTCGCTCGATGAGCGCTTTATAAGAAAGTGGGCGCCGGCCGTCCACCGGGAGCCGGACCTACCGGCCAACTTCGTCGACTTATAAACCGAGCGCGAGGATGACGCCGTCGACGTTCACGCCACCTGCGCGTTGGTAGTACGCCTTGCGCGCACCCACGATCTTGAAACCTAGTCCCTCGTAGAGAGCGATTGCGGCGTCATTGTCGGCAGCAACCTCGAGGAACAGCCGCTTGACCTCGGCGCGGCGTGCCGCGCGTACGAGGCCCTCGGCCATCTGTCGGCCAATGCCACGCCGTTGCCAGTCGGGGGCGACGCCGATCGACAGGATCTCCGCCTCGTCGGCAGCGATGCGGCCAATGACGAAGCCGGCCAGAGCGCGCGGCTCTCGTATCTGGGCAATGAAAGATGCGGACGCCGGATGCTCTATCGACCGGGTAATGCTTTCGGCATCCCAAGCCGGATCAAATAGACGCGCGTGAAGCGCCGCAATCTCGTCGGCGCGTTCCGGGCTCGCCCACAGCAGGCTCAGGTTCCTCGGATCGAGCGGGGTGGCGGCGGTCATGCTCTAAGCTCTCGCAATCGCCTTACCGTCCTGAACCTTGGCGTCCGGTGGCCGCAGGTAGAAGGGGACGAGGGGTGCCTCAGACGGTTCCAGGGTTGCTGCGATCTGCGCCAGGGCGATGGCGTCGGGCAAGAGATCGGGCAGCCGCGCGTCCGCATGGCGGCCGTCGCGCGAAGCGGCCGCAGCGACCGATGCGGCACCCGAGCCGACGAATACGATGGAACCAACGCCGCCCAGCTGCGCGGCCTCATCGATCGAGAGGAGCTCCGGTGGCGATTTGGCACTAAGCGCGTCGCCGACACCGAACAATTGCGCGTAGACTTCACCGCGCCGCGCGTCGACAACGACCGCCACGGCCTCGGAGGCTATCTCGCGCCTGGCGACCTTCGCCATCACCGCGAGGCTCGAGACACCGACAGTCTTGGTATTGGAGGCGAGCGCCAGAGCGCGCGCCGCGGCAACGCCGATACGCGTCCCCGTGAAGGTGCCGGGGCCGACCGTCACGGCGATGCGCTCGATCCGATCGAAGCTCAAACCCGCCATTTGCATGGTTTCGCCAATCATCGGTATGAGGCGCTCGGCGTGGCCCGTCTCGAAACGCTCCATCATGGCGCCGAGTTTGACGATGGCCTCTCCGTGCCGCTCGGCGACACACACCGAGCAGCCGTCAAAGCAAGTGTCGAAGGTCAGAATGTTCATCGGCCGCAACCCTATACGCAGAGCACGGCGGATTCACCATCCGAAAATGAAGGGCGTATTTCAAACGATCTTCGCCATTTCATCGAAGCTGGGCGCGGCGATCGCGGCTTCAACACCGATGGCTCGCCATACCCGAGGTTGCACAGGAAATTCGATCTGATGCTGCTGCCGGCGAAGGACGCCGCACGGCTGCGACATGGTCGTTCTCATTGGTTTCATATCGAAGAAAAAAACCCCGCCGAAGCGACGGGGCTTTATTGAATAAGGCGCATCAGGCTCAGACGGCCTGTACCTCCTGCACTTCCGGACAGAAGTGCCGTAGCAGGTTCTCGATACCGTGCCGCAGCGTCGCCGTGGAGCTCGGGCAGCCCGAGCACGCGCCACGCATGTGCAAATAGACGACACCGTCGCGGAACCCCGAAAAGGTGATGTCGCCGCCGTCCTGTGCCACCGCCGGACGCACGCGCGTCTCGAGCAATTCCTTGATGGTGGCGACGATGGCTTCGTCCTCCGGGTCATAGGATGTGGCGGCGGCCTCGTCGTTGGCGGTCTCCGCCACGACCGGCGCACCCGACATGAAATGCTCCATGATGGCGCCGAGGATCATCGGCTTCAGGTGCTGCCATTCCTCGTCGCCCTTGGTCACCGAGATGAAGTCGGAGCCGAGAAACACACCGCGCACGCCCTTGATGTCGAATAGCCGCGAAGCCAGCGGCGACGCCAGCGCCTCGCCCTTGTCGGTGAAGTCGGCGGTACCGTCGGCAAGCACGGACTTTCCGGGGATGAACTTCAACGTTGCCGGGTTGGGGGTTGCCTCGGTCTGGATGAACATCGGGTGGCCTTTCCGTGTTGACATCGCCCGGCCACTGCGAGCCGGCGGTGAGATCTCTTTAGAATGGCTCTAAGATAGGCTATCCGGAGCCAGATATCGAGAGCCTGCAAGCCGTTTTAGTCCAGGCTGCGGACTTCCTCCAGGGCCAGCGACCCCGGCACGATGGTTATTGGGATCGGGAAACTACCCATGGCGCCACTGGTGGCCAGCGAGGAGACCAACGGGCCGGGGCCAGCCGCATCGGTCGAGGCGCCCAGCACGAGCACGGCAATATCTTCGTCCTCGTCGATCAGCTTACGGATTTCCTCGCCCTTGGCGCCCTCGCGAACGATTTCCTCGCAGGCGACGTTTTCGTACCCGGCGAGGTTGAGCTTGCGCCGCATGAGGCGGAACAGCGCCTTGGCCTTGGTCGTCTCTTCCTCGACCTGCTGCTGGCGCACGTTGATCCAGTGCTGAAATTCCTGCGGCACGATCACGTACAGCATGACGAGCGCTCCCGATGAACGCTGCATGCGGCTCGCCGCGTAGTAAAGCGCGCTCTCGACCTCCGGGCTCTCGTCGATAACGAGCAAGAACTTGCGGAAGTGATCGGCCTCAAACGAGCGGCGCTTCTTTAGCGTGTTCATCAGCGCATGCTGCCACGGTGGCGCGGCGCTCACAACAAGGCGAGCATTAGGACCGTACGAAGCCCACGACGTCCTTCACCTCGGCGAGGATCGGCTCAGCAATGGCACGGGCGCGTTCGGAACCATCGGCGAGAATACGGTCAATCTCGCCGGGGTCGGCCATCAGGCGCTTCGACTCTGCCGCGATCGGCCCGAGCTTTTCGACGCACATCTCGGCCAGCGCCTTCTTGAAACCGGAGAACTGCGCCCCGCCGAACTCGGAAAGAACCGCAGCCTTCGTCTTGCCGGCGAGGGCGGCGTAGATGCCCACGAGGTTCTCCGCCTCGGGGCGCCCTTCGAGACCTTTCAGCTCCGAGGGTAGCGGCTCGGTGTCGGTCTTCGCCTTCTGGATCTTCTTGGCGATGGTATCGGCATCATCGGTAAGATTGATGCGCGACAGATCCGACGCGTCGGATTTCGACATCTTCTTCGTGCCGTCGCGTAGGCTCATGACGCGCGTCGCCGGTCCGGTGATCACCGGCTCTGGCAGCGGGAAAAAGTTGCCGTCGGCATGGCCGGCCTTCTCGATCCACGGCTTGAAGTCATTGTTGAACTTCTGCGCAATGTCGCGTGCCAATTCGAGATGCTGCTTCTGATCATCGCCGACCGGAACGTGCGTCGCGCGATAAGCGAGAATGTCGGCCGCCATCAGGTTCGGATAAACGTAGAGACCAACCGAGGCGTTCTCGCGATCCTTGCCGGCCTTCTCCTTGAACTGCGTCATGCGGTTGAGCCAGCCGAGCCGAGCCACACAATTGAAGATCCAGGCGAGTTCGGCGTGCGCCGAAACTTGGCTCTGATTGAAGAGGATGCTGCGCTTGGGGTCGAGGCCGGAAGCGATATACGCCGCCGTCACCTGCCGGATCGCCGACTTCAGCTCGTCGGGATCCTGCCACACGGTGATCGCGTGCATGTCGACGACGCAATAGATGCACTCGTGCGTCTTCTGCAGCTCGATCCATTGCAGCATGGCACCGAGGTAATTCCCCAGGTGCAGGCTGCCGGTCGGCTGCATGCCGGAAAACACGCGCTCTTTGAATGCCATTGGAGCCCCTTGAAGCGATAGGCGCGGGTTTATGGCGCGGCGCCGCTGCCCGCGCAAGACTGCGGTTGCTTGCGTCGACCCGATGGCGCTCAGAGCGGCCCGGGCGGCGGGGTGCGGCGGGTCAGGAAGGCACGCGCTTGGCGCATATCAAGTGCCCCCGTTGCAAACACCGCAACGGTGTAGACGAGGAAGCCGGAGCCGATCAAAACCGTCAGCGCGAGGGCGCGCATCAGCTCCGACGTCGGCGGCTTGAACATGCCACCCAATGCTTCAGCGACGAGCCACAGCACGATGCCCATGATGGCGCTGGCCAGAAGGATGCGCGGCAGCGCTCGCTTCAGGCGGCGGTCGGCGACGAAGAAGCCGCGCTTGGCGAGCGTCGCGTAGAGCAGGCCGGCGTTGAGGAAGCCGCCCAGCGTCGTCGCCACGGCGATGCCGAGGTGCGGCATCCACCCGTAAGCGCGGAACAGGAAGAACAGCGCGATCGAGCCGATCGTATTCGCCGTTAGGCTGATGGTGGCGTAGATCATCGGCGTGCGCGTGTCCTCGCGCGCGAAATAGGCCGGCGAGAACACCTTGATCAGCACAAAGCTCGGCAAGCCTATTGCGAAAATAGCCAGCGCGTAGGCGGTGGCCGGCGTGTCGGTGGCGGTGAAGGCACCGCGCTCAAACAGGCCGGCAACGATGGCGTTAGGCACCACCGCGAGCGCAACGGCGGCAGGCAGAGTCAGCAGCGCGGCAAACTCGAGCGAGCGGTTTTGGCTATCCATTACCGCTTCGTGGTTCTCGGCGCGCAGGTGCCGGGCAACGTCGGGCAGCAGCACGACGCCAATGGCGATGCCGACGATGGCGAGCGGCAGCTCGTAGAGCCGGTCGGCGTAGTAGAGGTACGAGACGGCGCCGTTCTGCATCGAGGCGATGACAGTGCCGATGACGATGTTGATCTGCGTCACGCCACCGGCGATGACGCCGGGGATGCCAAGACTGATCAGTCGCCGCATGCCTTCGGTCATGCGTGGACGGCGCAGCTTCAGCCAGATGTTGTTGCGGCGCAGGCCGTCCATCAGCAGCCACAGCTGCAGTATGCCGGCGATGAACACGCCCCAAGCCTGGATGACGCCCGCCATCGGCTCGTTCTGGTAGCCGAGCGCCATGCCAATGAGCGTCGCCACCATCATCACGCCGTTGAGCACGATGGAGACGGACGAGCTTTCGACGAACTTGCCGAACGAGTTGAGGACGCCCGACATCAGCGCGACGAGCGACATGCACAAGAGGTAGGGCATAGTGATGCGTGTCAGGAGCACCGCGAGGTCGAACTTCTCCGGTGTCTCGCTGAAGCCCGGCGCCAGACCGTACATGAGGAACGGCATGGTGATCTCGGCGATGATGGTGATCGCCAGCAGGATGAATACCAATCCGGCCATCGCCTCCTCGGCGAAGGCGCGTGCCGCCTCCCGGCCCTCGCCCTCGAGACGCTTGGCAAACAGGGGCACGAATGCCGCGTTGAAGGCGCCCTCGCCGAACAGCCGGCGGAACAGATTGGGGAAACGGAAGGCGACGAAGAAGGCGTCGGCTACCGCGCCGCTGCCGAGGATGGCAGCAATGAGGATGTCGCGCAGAAAGCCGAACACGCGGCTCAGCAAGGTGAGGCCGCCGACAGTCGCGAAGGAGCGGTAAAGCTTCATGGGCGGTGAGCGGTAGCGGAGCCTTGGCCCGAGGGCAAGCGGCCAGATGTTGCATGGGGCGCAGCGGGGGACGGCGCGTTGACTTCGGCAGGGCTATCGCCGAGAAGTTCATAGGATAGGTGGAGGACAGGCCTCATGTTTCCGCTAGGCGACGACAACTCCATGCGGCGCTCCACGCCGTACGTCACCTACATCCTCATCATCATCAACGTGCTCGTCTTCCTCCTCGAGCTGCAGAACGGCGACGAGTTCATCCAGGAATGGGCGTTCGTGCCGGGGCGATTTTCGGCCGATCCCACCACCAACATCGCGACCATATTCACCGCCATGTTCATGCACGGCGGCTGGCTGCACCTCGGCGGCAACATGCTCTACCTGTGGATCTTCGGCGACAACGTCGAGGACCGCTTCGGTCACTTCAAGTTCTTGCTCTTTTATCTCGTCACCGGCATCGCCGCGACCTTTGCCCAGTACTACGTCATGCCCGGCTCGAACGTGCCGAACGTCGGCGCTTCGGGGGCCATCGCGGGCATCCTCGGCGCCTATATCCTGATGTTCCCGCAGGCACGCGTGAATGTGCTGGTCGGCAACCAGATGGTCGCCATGCCGGCCCTCATCGTCCTCGGGATGTGGATAGCGCTGCAGTTGTTCAGTGGCGTCGGCTCAATTGCCTATACTGACGAGACCACCCGGGACGTCGGCGGTGTCGCCTATATGGCGCACGTAGGCGGCTTCGTGGCCGGGCTCTTAATGACGTTCCTGTTCCGCGGCAGCGGCGGTAATCCGCGCCTTTCCGCCTAGCCGGAAACCACGCTGCAAGGCTGTCATGCGATGGCCTTGAACGGGGCGTTCATTTGCCTGAAAATGCTTCGTGCCGGGGGGCCGGGGGGCCTAGAGCAGGACGACTTGCATGCTTCGCCTGGCAGTGCCGTTCATACTTCTGTTGCTGATGCTGTTCGCTGGGGCGGTCTGGCTCATCGATTTGAAGCCGAGTTTGCTCGAGCCCGCTGAAAAGCAAGCGCAAAAGGAGTCCGCAGCCCATCCTGGAGAGGCTTCGAAAAGCGAAGCCCAAGAACTCCAGGACGCGCTTTCCCCGCCAGCGCCGTCTGGCGACGGCGCGCCGGCCTTCGACGTCGCCCGCATCGACCCGAACGGCACGTCCGTTTTCGCCGGCCGCGCCGAGCCCAACTCTGCCGTGACGATAACCGCCGACGGCAAGGAAATCGGCACCGTGCAGGCCAACGAAAACGGCGAGTGGACGTTCACCACGGACGAGAAGATTTCCAATCCAGATGCCAAGCTCGCGCTGTTCAAGGCACCGCCGGGCGCGCGTGTTGCCGCGGCTGCGCCCCAAGCCGCCCAGCCGGGACCGCAAGCCGCCGCGCCAGTGAAACCGCGGTCGGCGAAAGCCGTCACCTCAAACATGATCAAGAACCTTGAAGGGATGGTTGCCGAGGCGCGCACTAACCAGAACAAGCAGACCGCCGCTGCCGCCCCGCCGTCGCCGGCCAGGGAAGCTGCCGCTCCGAGCGCCGTTTCGCCCGCCGCGCCCCCGACGGCACCAAACGTATCCCAGGCTAAAACCGAGGCCGCAGCAGTGCCGGTGCCGGTCACCTTCGTCTTCAACGAGGCGACACTCACCGGCGACGGCAGGAAGGCCGCCGGGCTGCTTCTCGAGTATCTGCAGATCAAGCGCTTCCCGAAGGTGACGCTGACCGGGCATGCCGATGAGCGCGGCACCGAAGAGCTCAATATGAACCTATCCGCGGAGCGCTTGCAGACGGTTGAGCGCTTCCTGCGCGAGGGCGGCTTCCGCGGGCAGCTCCAACTCGTTCCCAAAGGTAAGACGGAGCCCTACACCGGCGTCGTGCGCAGCGATTTCAGCCAGGATGATCTCTACCAGCTAGACCGCCGCGTCGAGATGGCGGTGTCGCGCTAAGCCGGCGCCGGATTGCGCCCAGACTTCTCCACGCTTCCGTCGAGGACCGCCTCGAGCCGCTCGCGGATTGCCTCCTGCCGCGGCCCGCTGATGATCTTCTTGCCGGTGAGATCGGTCACGTAGAACACGTCGACGGCTTTCTCGCCGAACGTCGTGATGTGCGCCGAGGTGATGTCGAGCAGAAGGTTTGAGAGCGTGCTCGTCAACTCGTACAACAGGCCGGGCCGGTCACGCCCGGCGACCTCGATCACCGTAAACTGATCCGAAAGCGCGTTGTTGATGATGACGTCCGGTTCGACCGTGAAGGCCATGACGCGGCGTGGCGGCGGCCCGCGCTCGGCGAGAAGCGTATCGAGCCATGCGTCGCCGCGCAACAGGCGGCAGATGAGATCGCCTATGCGCTTGCCGCGGCGCATCTCGTCCTCGTCGTCCTTGAAGGCGCGATTGAGCAGGAACGTGTCGAGTGCGTACCCATCGCGGGTCGTCATGATGTGGGCGCCGGCAATGTTGGCCCCCGCCGCGGCGCAAGCTCCCGCGAAAAGCGACAACAGACGCGGATGGTTCGGCGCTACGACGGTCAGCTCAGTAATGGCGGTGAAGGCATCGGTACGCGTGTCCGTGGCAACATGCAGCCCTTCGTTCTCGGCGCGCCGCAAGAGCTTGGCGTGCTCCACGCGCCGCTCCGGGTCGGTGCGCAACCAATAGTCGGGATAGTGCCGGTCGATGTAGCGATCGACGTCGACCGACTGCCAGCCAACGAGGTCGCGGCGCAGCTCTTCCTGCGCCTCGGCGGTGCGCTGGCTGCGCTTCACCTGCGTGTGGCCGCCGGCAACCAACGGCTCGGCCTCGTAATATAGCGTGCGCAGCAGCTGCCCTTTCCAGCCGTTCCATACGCCGGGACCGACCGCGCGAATGTCGGCAACGGTCAGCAGCAGCAGCAGTTTCAGCCGTTCAGGGCTCTGCACCACGTCGGCGAAATCGCGGATCGTCTTCGGGTCGGACAAATCGCGGCTTTGCGCGATGTTGCTCATCGCCAGGTGGTGCTCGATCAGCCACACCACAGTTTCGGTCTCGGCTGGGGTCAGACCAAAGCGAGGACACAGCTCGCGCGCAATACGCGCGCCGACGATGGAGTGATCCTCCGTGCGCCCCTTGCCGATGTCATGCAGGAATGCGGCGACGTACAAGGCGCGACGATTCTTGATGGTGCCGATGATCTCGGTCGACAGCGGCAGTTCGTTGCTGGCGCCGCCACGCTCGATGTCGGTCAACATGCCGACGGTGCGCACAAGATGCTCGTCCACCGTGTAGCTGTGGTACATGTTGAACTGTGTCATGCCGACGACGCGCCCGAAATCGGGCACGAAACGACCGAGCACGCCGGCCTCGTTCATACGCCGCAGCGACATCTCGGGGTTGGTATCGCCGGTCAGCAAATCGACGAAAATACGGTTCGCTTCCGGGTTGGCGCGTAATTGATCGTCAATCAGCCGCTTCGACTGGCGCAGCAGCCGGATCGCGTCCGGGTGCAGGAACGAGTTCGATAGGTGCGCCTCAGCAAAGAAGCGGATGAGGTTCACAGGATCGCGCTTGAACACGTCGGCGTCGGCCACGTTGAGCCGGTCGTTGTCGATGCGGAAGTCGGTGCGCGTGCGCAACTGCCGGCGCTGCTTCCAGTTCAACGGCCGCAGGAAGCGGCTGAATCCCGGCGCCGCCTTGAGCTGCTGCATCTCCAGCGCCGAGCAGAGGATGGTGGTTAAGTCGCCGACGTCCTTGGCGACGAGGAAATAGTGCTTCATGAAGCGCTCAACGGCGATCAATCCGCCGCGGTCGTTATAGCCGAGCTGTGCCGCCAGCCACGGCTGCACGTCGAAGGTCAGTACCTCCTCCGACCGGCCGCTGACGAAGTGAAGAAAGCAACGGATCGTCCACAGGAAGTCTTCGCAACGGCGGAAGGACGTGACCTCCTCGGGGCGAAAAATCCCGGCGGCGACCGTCGCCGCGCCGACGCCCTGCCCGTAAAGGTATTTTGATAGCCAATGCAGCGTGTGCAGGTCGCGCAGGCCGCCCTTGCCGTCCTTGACATTGGGCTCGACCTTGTAGCGGCTCTCGCCCGCCACGCGATGTCGCGCATCACGCTCGGCCATCTTGGCGTCGATGAAGGCGCGCGCCGTGCCTGCCACCACGTGGGTGCGGAAACGCTCCTCGAACTCGCCATAAAGCTGGCCGTCGCCGTGGATGAGCCTTGCGTCCAACAATGCCGTGCGCACCGTGATGTCGGAGCTCATCTTGATGCACTGATCGACAGTGCGCGTCGCGTGCCCGACCTTGAAGCCGAGATCCCACAAAATGTAGAGGATGTACTCGGCGACGCTCTCGCCCCACGCCGTTTTCTTGTAGGGAAGCAGGAAAAGCAGATCGATGTCGGACCCCGGAGCCAACAGCGCGCGGCCGTAGCCACCCGTAGCGACGATCGACATGCGCTCGGCATCCGACGGATTGGTCGCCCGATAGACGTGAGCCAGCGTGTAGTCGTAGAGGACGCGGATCAACTCATCCTGGAAGTGCGACAGCCCGGCCGCGCAGCGCCTTCCGCTGTGATCTGCCTCAAGTCCGCGGCGTGCAGCGGCGCGCGCCTCAGCGACGAGCGTCTTAAGGCGCTCGATCATGGCGTACCGCGCCTTGACGGCATCGTCGCCGTGGGCGCGGAAATTCGCCGTCAGCTCCGCGCGCAGTTCGCGAGAGTCGAAATAAGGCGCGGTTTGTTGGATCGCTTTATCCATGCTGCACTGAGGCTAACTGCAATCCCTTGACTACTGTTATTTCCGTTCCGGCTCCGACCGGCCCTTCCGCAACGCTTTGAGCCGATAGACGGCTTCGAGCGCGGCGCGCGGGCTCAAGTCGTCAGGTTTCAATTCGTCGATGGCCTTCTCGACCGGCGTCGGACCTGCCGGCTCGGAAGGAGCTTGCGTGCGGCTTACCGCAAAGAGAGGCAGCTCGTCGAGGCCGCCGTTACGGGCGTTCTTGCGGCTTTCCGTCTTTTCGAGCAGCGCCAGCACCTCGCGCGCACGGCCGACGACCTGATCGGGCAAACCGGCGAGTTTAGCGACCTGGATACCATACGAACGATCGGCAGCGCCGGGCTTGACCTTGTGCAGGAACACGATCTCGTCGTGCCATTCGCGTACGTCGATTGTCACGTTTGCAATACCATCGAGGCGGCGGGCGAGCGCCGTCATCTCGTGGTAGTGGGTGGCGAACAACGCCCGCGCACCCAGCACGTCATGCAAGAATTCCACGGTCGCCCAGGCGATCGACAGGCCGTCGAACGTCGCCGTGCCGCGGCCGATCTCGTCGAGAATGACGAGCGAGCGCTCGCTCGCTTGATTGAGGATCGCCGCCGTCTCGACCATCTCCACCATGAATGTCGAACGCCCGCGGGCGAGATCGTCGGAGGCACCGACGCGGCTGAACAGCCGGTCGAGCGCGCCGATTGTCGCTGCGCGCGCCGGCACGTACGAGCCCATCTGCGCCAGAACGGCGATGAGCGCGTTCTGGCGCAGGAACGTCGACTTGCCGGCCATATTGGGACCGGTGACCAGCCAGATGCGCCCTTGCGCGGTTTCGTCGGGGGCCGCGGTCTCGGTGCGGCCCAGCACGCAATCGTTGTCGATGAAGGCGCCCGCCCTAGCTGCCTTCAGCGCCTGCTCAACAACGGGATGGCGTCCGCCGCGTATTTCGAACACCTGGCTGTCGTCAACGATCGGTCGTGTGTAGCCCTCGGCGCGCGCCAGCTCGGCAAGACCCGCAGTCGCATCGAGCTCGGCCAGCGCGGCGGCGATGCGGCCAAGCCCGCGGTGCTCACGTTCGATGGCTGATGCCAGTTCGGCAAAGATCTCCTGCTCGAGGTTCAGCGCGCGCTCGGTGGCGGACGCGATGCGTCCCTCGATGTCGATCAGCTCTGTCGTCGAGAAACGCACCGCGTTGGCCATCGTCTGCCGGTGGCGGAATTCGCCCGACAGCGGCCCTTCGAGCAGCGGTTTGGCGTTCCCCTGTGTCACCTCGATGTAAAAGCCGAGGATGTTGTTGTGGCGAACTTTCAGCGATTTGACGCCGGTGCGCTCCACATACCTCGCCTCGAGCCCGGCCATCACGCTGCGGCCGTCCTCCTTCAAGTGGCGTGCTTCGTCGAGCTCCACGCGGTAGCCTGCGCACACGAAACCACCGTCGCGCTTGAGGTGCGGCGGGTCATCGACCAGCGCCGCGGCGAGCGCATCGCGGAGCTTGCTGCCGACGGCGCGCAGCTCGCAGGCGATGCGTCCAAGCTCCTCTGGCAGGCCCATGCCCGCCCCTTCGCTAGCCAGCAGATCGGCACACTGCCGGGCGGCCGCTAGGCCATCCCGTACGGCTGCGAGATCGCGCGGTGAACCGCGCCCGAAGCTGAGGCGCGAGACCGCGCGCGCAATGTCCGGTGCCGCTTGCAGCGCATTCCGCACGTCGTTGCGCAGGCTTTCCTCCTCGATGAGAAAGCCGACAGCGTCGAGACGGCGGTTGATCCTCGTCACATCGCGCAGCGGACTTGACAGCCGCGCCGTCAGCTCGCGCGCGCCCGGCCCGGTGACCGTGCGATCGATAGCAGCGAGCAAACTGCCCTGCTTCTCGCCCGAGACGGAGCGCACCAGCTCCAAGCTCGCCCGGCTCGCGGCATCGATCAGCAGAATGGCATCGGAACCGGAGCGCCTCGGCGCCCGCAGCACCGGCGCGCGGCCCAATTGCGTCAGGTCGATGTATTTGAGCGCCGCGCCGATGGCTGCCAGCTCCGGCAGCGTGAAACAGCCGAAGCCGCCGAGTTCGGACACCTTTAGCTGCTGCTTCAGGTTCGTTTCGCCGGCCAGGCCGTCGAAGTAGGCGCCCGGCACCGCCGTTGCCGAGGCGCCGACGCGCCCGATCCACGCGCGCAGGTCGGCATCGGCCAGCAGCGCGTCGGGCACGATTACCTCGCCCGGTGCAAGGCGCGCCAGCTCGCCAGGCAAATCCGCGCCCGCGACCTCGCCGACCTCGAATTCCCCGGTCGAAATGTCGATCGAGGCGAGCGCCACGACCGCATCCGGCTGCAATGCCGCGCCCTTTCCGCCAACACGAAACAGCGCGGTGAGGAAGTTGCGCGCCTTGGAATCTAGCAGCGTGTCCTCGGTAATCGTGCCGGGCGTGACCAGGCGAACCACGTCGCGGCGCACGACAGCCTTCGAGCCGCGTTTGCGCGCTTCGGCCGGGTCCTCGAGCTGCTCGGCAACGGCGACGCGATGCCCGGCCTTGATCAGCCGTTGCAGGTATTCGTCGGCGCGGTGGATCGGCACCCCGCACATCGGAATATCCTGCCCCAAATGCTTGCCGCGCTTGGTCAGCACGATACCGAGCGTTGCTGAGGCGGCGACGGCGTCATCGAAGAACAGCTCGTAGAAATCGCCCATGCGATACCACAGCAGACTGTCGGGATGGGCAGCCTTGATCTCAAGGAACTGCGCCATGGACGGGGATGCTTCACTGACCGGCGCCGGCGCAGCGGCCTCGGCCGGCGTTTCCGCTGCCCAGGCCGCATCTGCCACGCACTCCTCGGCCGACGCGCGCGCATGCACGACCTGCGGCGCCGACTGTTTCGCTCGTGTCCGTTTGTCCGCCATAGGCGGCCGTCCCCCACTACAAATGCCCGACTTCGCCGGTCGATAACGATAGCGGCCCCACCCCCCGGGTCAAACACGCCAACGTGATTGTTCACCAGCAAGTCAGCTTGCCGGGCCAAGCGATTGTTTCGCGCCCCTCACACGCCTATGTTGCCGACCATTTTCAAATCGGATCGCACAAATGACGACGCCAAAAAGCTCGAAGGCTGCGCAAGCGCGCTTCACCGATCAGGAAGCGCTGCAATTCCACGCGCAGGGTAAGCCCGGCAAGCTCGAAATCACCCCGACCAAGCCACTGACAACCCAGCGCGACCTGTCGCTCGCTTATTCGCCGGGGGTGGCGGTGCCCGTGCGCGCCATCGCGCAAAATCCGGCGACGGCCTATGACTACACAAGCAAGGGCAACCTCGTCGCCGTCGTCTCCAACGGCACGGCCATCCTCGGACTCGGCAATCTCGGCGCTCTGGCGGCAAAACCCGTGATGGAAGGCAAGGCCGCGTTGTTCAAGCGCTTCGCCGACATCGATTCGATCGATTTGCTCGTCGACACCGAGGATCCCGACCAATTCATCAATTCGGTGCGCTACCTCGGCCCCTCGTTCGGCGGCATCAATCTCGAGGACATTCGCGCACCGGACTGCTTTATCATCGAGCAGCGGCTGAAGGAGCTGCTTGACATCCCCGTCTTCCACGACGACCAGCACGGCACGGCAATCATCGCCGCCGCCGGCCTCATCAACGCCGCCGAGCTGACCGGGCGCGATCTCAAGAATTGCAAACTTGTCGTCAACGGCGCCGGAGCGGCGGGCATCGCCTGCCTGGAGCTGGTCGTGGCGATGGGCATGCCTAAGCAGAACGTGCTCCTGTGCGACACCAAGGGCGTCGTCTATCAGGGCCGCAAGGAGGGCATGAATCAGTGGAAGTCGGCGTATGCGGTGAAGACCAAGGCGCGCACGCTGGCCGACGCGCTGCAGGGCGCCGACGCACTGTTCGGCCTCTCGGTCAAAGGCGCGGTGACGCAGGACATGGTGCGGTCCATGGCGCCAAAGCCAATCATCTTCGCCATGGCCAATCCCGATCCGGAGATAACGCCCGAGGACGTGCTGGCCGTGCGCGACGACGCTATCGTGGCGACGGGGCGCTCCGACTACCCGAACCAGATCAACAACGTGCTGGGCTTTCCGTTCATTTTTCGCGGGGCGCTCGACGTGCAGGCATCGACCATCAACGAGTCGATGAAGATCGCCGCCGCCGAGGCGCTGGCCGAGCTTGCCCGCGCCGAGGTGCCCGACCAGGTCGCCGCCGCCTTCCATGGCCGGCGTCCGACCTTCGGACCGGAGTACATCATCCCGGCCCCGTTCGATCCGCGCCTCATCGTCAACTTGCCGACGGCCGTCGCCAAGGCGGCAATGGACAGTGGCGTCGCACGCAAGCCGATCGTCGATATGGACGCCTACGTCGCGCAACTCGAAGGACGTCTCGATCCGCTCGCAGGCTGGCTGCAATCGACGTTCAGTGCCGTGCGATTGGATCCCAAGCGCGTCGTCTTCGCCGAGGCGGAAGAGCCCGCCGTGATCCGCGCCGCGCACAGCTACTTCACCCAAGGCTTTGGCGTGCCGATCCTCATCGGCTCGGCCGATATAGTTCGCGAGCAGTTCCGCGCCCTTGGCATGGTATTGCGTCCCGAGTACGAGCTGATCGACACCCGCAAGTCCGCGCATTTGGAGGAGTTCGCCGACTTCCTCTTCGCGCGCCTGCAGCGCCGCGGCTACCTGAAACGCGACTGCGAGCGGCTCGTCACCAACGAGCGCAATATCTTCGGCTCGCTGATGGTGGTGCATGGACTCGCCGATGCGCTGGTTTCCGGCGTAACCCGCAACTGGACCAGCGTCTATGACGACGTCCAGCGCGTGCTCGACGCCGAGCCGGGGCGAAATGCCATCGGTGTGTCGCTGTCGCTGTTACGCGGACGTGCGGTGCTCATCGCCGATACGAGCGTGCACGACATGCCGACGGCTGATCAGCTGGCCAACATCGCTACCGAGGCGGCACGCGCGGCGCGCAACTTCGGCATGGAGCCACGCGTCGCCCTGCTCGCCTACTCGACCTTCGGGCAGCCGCGTGGCGAACGCTCCGATCAGGTGCACGAGGCTGTAACGATCCTCGATCAGCGCGGCGTCGATTTCGAGTACGACGGCGACATGGCCGCCGACGTCGCGCTTAATCGGGATCTGATGC
The DNA here is from genome assembly GCA_036559705.1 of Hyphomicrobium sp. Lineage (GTDB taxonomy): Bacteria > Pseudomonadota > Alphaproteobacteria > Rhizobiales > Hyphomicrobiaceae > Hyphomicrobium_A. The sequence continues at coordinate 46,342 of DATBSP010000048.1, read as the reverse complement.
GCCACTATCCGTTTTGCCGTCTTTCGGACACGGCCAATGTCCTCGTCATGCCGGCGTTCCACGCCGCATCGATCTCGACCAAGATGCTGAAGGAACTGGGCGGGGCGACGGTGATTGGGCCGATCCTCGTCGGCCTTGCCCACTCGGTGCAGATTTGCGGCTTTGGCGCCAAGGACAGCGACATCGTCAATATGGCGGCGATCGCCGCCTACGACGCCGGCCGCTAGCGCCCACCGGCTCAGTCGCTGGCAAGAATGAGATTGCGCAAGATCGGGTATATCTGGCCGTCCCACTTGCGTCCGCTAAACACGCCGTAGTGTCCGACCCCGGCTTGCATGTGATGCCGCTTCATGTGCGGCCGTAGCCCGGTGCACAGATCGTGCGCCGCCGCCGTCTGGCCGAGAGCGCAGATGTCGTCGCGCTCGCCTTCCACAGTCAGCAGGGCCGTCTTGCGGATGGCCTTCAGCTCGACCGGCTGGCCCTTGAAGGTCAGCTCCCCCTTCGGCAGCCGCGACTCCTGGAATACCCAACTGACCGTCTCGAGATAGAAATCGGCGGCGAGATCGAGCACGGCGAAATACTCGTCGTAGAACGCCTTGATGACTTGCGCCTTCTCGTGCTCACCATTGGCAAGGTGCTCATAGAGCTCCTGATGCGCGTTGTAGTGGCGATTGACGTTCATCGACACGAAAGCGGCTAGCTGAACGAAGCCGGGATAGACCATGCGGCACGCGCCGGGATACTTCCACGGGACGCGAGCAATGAGATTGCGCTCGAACCAGCTCATCGGCTTGCTGGTGGCAAGCTTGTTGACCTTCGTCGGGTTGACGCGCGTATCGATGGGCCCCGCCATCAGCGTCATGCTGCTCGGCTGCGCGGCGTTGCCGTCTGCGGCCATAACGGCGACGGCGGCCAGGGCCTGCACGCACGGCTGACAGACAGCGACAAGGTGTGCTCCTGGGCCCAGCGTCTCCATGAACTTGATGAGGTAGTCGACGTAGTCGTCGAAGCCGAAGACGCCGGCCTCGAGCGGGACGTCGCGCGCGTTGTGCCAATCGGTGATGTAGACATCGTGATCCGGCAGGAGTGTGCGTACGGTATTGCGCAAAAGGGTCGCGAAGTGGCCCGACAACGGCGCCACAACTAGGACGCGCGGCTGCTCGACATCCATGTCCTTCTTGAAACGCAGCAGGGTGCCGAACGGCAGCTTCAGAACGGGGACCTCGGTGACCTCGACTTCGCGGTTGCCGACCATGACGGCCGGAATGCCGTATTCCGGACGCGCATGCGTCAGCCCCGCCCGCGCGATGAGCTCGTAGGCGGCCGACAGATTGCGGATTACCGGAATTTTGGCCTGCGTGCCCCAGACGCCCAGCATGGCCAGCGACGTGCGCGCGATCGACTTGGCGGGCTCAGCCATGTCGGAGTGGGCTTGATAGGCGAGATAGAGCATCTAGTCTCATTCTTTAGACGCCCGCGGCAGGCCGAATCTTTGCATCAGCCTATTGTGCGGCGCACAAACGCTAGTGCATCCTGTGGCGGTGAGCGAGCGTTTTTTGCAACACCGCCAGCCCGGGGCTGGAGGAGCCGGCGATCGAGGGTATGCAGAATGGCAACAGCCGTATTGACCATAAGCAGCAGGAACTACTCGTCCTGGTCGCTCCGCGGTTGGCTGCTCTGCAAGATGGCTGGGCTCGAATTCCACGAGGAGGTCATGTCGTCCGACGATCCCTCCACCCGCGCCGAGCTGCTCCTGCTCTCTCCCTCGTTCCTGGTGCCGTGCCTGGTGCATGAAGGCGTCAAGGTATGGGATACCCTGGCCATCGCCGAGTATCTCGCCGAAATCCGCCCCGAGACAGGCCTGTTGCCAAAGGACCTGGCCGCCAGAGCGCACTGCCGTGCGGTGGCCGGCGAGATGCACTCGGGGTTCCATAACCTGCGCTCTGCCCTGCCGATGAACCTCAAGGCGCATTTCCCGGGCTTCTCCGTGTGGTCGGGCGCCCAGGGTGACATCGAGCGCGTGCGCACCATCTGGCGCGACTGCCTCGACACCTACGGCGGCCCGTATCTATTCGGCGACCTTTCGCTGGCCGACGCGATGTACGCCCCCGTGTGCACCCGCTTCCTCACGTACGATGTAAAGCTCGACAGCGATTCTGCCGGATATTGCGAAACAATTGCCAATTGGCCGGCAATGATCGAATGGACCGAATCCGCGAAACTCGAGCCGGAAGAGCTCGAGGAGCTCGATGTCGAATTTTGATTATCAGCGGACTAATTCCCGCTTTGGGCCCGCGACATGCACCAGTGCATGCACCCTGCAGGCTGATTAAAGCACGAAACTCTATCAGTTAACCGATCGGCACTTTTCTCCGCAGCGGCCGCGAAGTTCATTGCCGCGCCGCGCGTTAATAAATTATTAACGCGCGCATCAATTCGGCTCGATCGACGGCTTAAGATGCAAATGCAAGCGGAACGAAGCGCGATAAATGGGGCGCCTCCGCTGCCCGTCAGCCGAATCGCATTGAAATTAACCTTTTCTTCTTCTTAATTAAGGTCTCATTAATGGTGGGGTCATCCGTGCTGTTTCGCGTTACCGATAGACGGGGCGTTTCCAAGCGGGTCAAAGCGACTATTCCGGCAGAACCGGAATTCCTCCGTGCTCGTGTTAATGATTACCATATCCGGCGCAAAATCGACCTCTGGCAGGGGCGGCATCCCTTGCAGGGCCGCACGCCGGGCCCCGGCGACATCAAGGTCCGCAGCAACGACTACCTCTGCCTTGCCGGGCATCCGCACGTCATCGAGAGCGAGATCGCAGCCCTGCGCGCCGGCGGCCACGGAGATGCCGTTTCCCGCGTCTGGGTGCATCACGAGCGCGACGTCACGCGTGAATTCGAGCGGCGCGTTGCTGCCTTGATGAAAGCCGAGGACTGCGTCGTCTGCGCCTCCGGCTACACGGCGAACGTTGGCCTCATCCAGTCGTTTGCGACACGCGGCGCCCCCGTCTATCTCGACATGAAGGCGCACATATCCTTGCATGAAGGCGTCGTGAGCGCCGGGGCAAACCCGGTGCCGTTCCGCCACAACGACGCCCAGTCGCTCGACCGCATGTTGGCAAAACAAGGCCCCGGCCTCGTCGCCGTTGATGCCCTCTACAGCACCGACGGTGACATCGCTCCCCTCGCCGAACTCGTCGAGGTGTGCGAGCGCCACGGCGCGGCACTCGTCGTCGATGAAACGCACTCTTTTGGAGCGCAGGGCCCCAACGGCGCTGGCCTCGTCGTCGCGGCCGGCCTTGCCGAGCGCGTACATTTTCGTACGGTCGGACTTTCCAAGGCGGTGGCGAGCCGCGGCGGCCTCGTCGTCTCCTCGCGGCGCAACATCGAGTATTTCCGTTACGAGGCACTGCCGACGATCTTCAGCACCTCGGTTATGCAGCACGAGGTGGCGGGCTTCGATGCCGTGCTCGACATCTTCGAGAGGGAAGATTGGCGGCGCGACAAGCTGCACGCCAACCATGCGTACCTCAAGCAGGGGCTCGATGCGCTCGGCTACAATGTCTCCGCATCCAAGACGCAGATCATCGGGCTCGAACCGGGCGATATCCACCAAGCGACGACCCTGCGCGATGCGCTGGAAAAACGCGGTGTTTTCGGTGCGATCTTTTTCCCGCCGGCTACGCCGGACAAGCGCTGCATCATCCGCTTCACGGTCAATTGCGGTCTCAGCCGTCGCGAGCTCGATCGCATCATCGAAGTGTGCAGCGAGGCCCGTGACGAGGTTGGAATGGCGGAGTGGCGCTCCACCAAGCGCAAGGAAGCGGCAACGCCAGAGAGGGTTTCGGCGGCGAAAACGCGCGCCAAACCCGGTACGCCGCTAGGCCGCGGCCGCATTCTCAACAGCTGGCTGCACAACCGGAAGATCAATCGTAAAGCTGGTGCCGACGCCCACTTTCGATCGGCACGAGATCGTGCCGCCGGCGCCTTCAATAATCATCCGGCAGAATGACAGGCCAAGCCCGGTGCCCACGCCGGGCCGCTGCGCCGACACGAACGGAATGAACACGTAGTTCAAGATATCCGGCGGGATGCCCTCGCCGGTGTCGGTGACCACGATGCTGTTCGTATCCGTGCTACGCTGCAGGTCGATCGATAGGGAGTTGTTGTCTCCATCGCGCGCCTCTATGGCCCGTAGCCCATTCTTCAGGAGGTTGAACAACACGTGCGTCATGAGCAAATCTGAACCGCGGAACTGGAAGTCCTCGTCAAGGTTCGCGCGCACGATTTCTCGCTGGTTGGGTTTGAAACTGTAGCGCTCGAGCGCCAGCGACACGATCTTGCTCATGTTGTGTAGCTCGGCCGTCGGCGCGCCGCGATGATGCTGCGCCACGTTGGTGAGCAACAGGTCGATGACAGAGTTGGCGGAGGTAATGTGCTGACGCACACGTCGGTGCGAGGCAGCAAGCTTGTCGCGGACGGGGGAATCCGGCAGCCGCGCCAACAGTCGCTCGCAGCCATCGGCCTCGAAGCGAATTCCCGTCAGCGGCGTACGGCATTCGTGTGCCACCTGACTAGCCAGCGAGGCGGCGGCTTTGAGCTTTTCACGCGCGATGACATTGTCGCCGTAAGCGAGGCCCAGGAACCCCGTGAGCGCGAAAATGAGGATCGGCAGCGTCATCCAATAGCCCGCCGGAATGGGTGCGCCCTTGGTCAGCAGCAGGTAGGCCACGATCGCGGCGATCGAGCCGACGACCAACACGACGATGGCGTTGACGAGGTCATAGAGCAGAACGACGTAGATGAGCGCCGCCAGCGTCGACATCTCCCACGTCGCGTTGCTGCCATTTAGCAGCAGCATCAGCGTGAAGAAGAACGGCAGGCAATAAAGGAACGTGAAGTAGGAGAACGGAACCGTGTAACGGCGCCACGGCACCGGCCACCACTGGGTAAGTGCCAAGGCGAGGCAAAGCCCCGTGCCTATTCCGCGCAGTATCAGGCTGTCGTATGGCTGCGGCAGAACGTAGGTCCAAACGAGGTAAAAGATCGGGAAGCCCAATACGCCGATAACGGCGGCGGCGCGGATCTTTAACTGCGCGTGCGCGTGATACTCGACGTAGCGCCGCGCCAGCTCACTTGCCCATTGCATTACGATAAATGGCCGCGACTTCGCGGCATGGCTCGTCGCCATGACGTTCGCACGCGGCTTTAGCGTCAATCGGTCTAACAATTGAAACATTTAAACTTTTAACCGTCGTCGTACCGGATCCGATACGAAACCGTAGTACGAAATGTCCTTACGGAAAGTGCATTCGGCCGGCCAGGACTTGAGCGATCATGACTCCGTTTCACCACCCCACTTCAATCCTCGTTCTGGATGACGATCCGCTTTTTCTAGAAAGTCTGGACTTTCAGTTTAGCGAAGAAGTGTCCTGTCAGACGTTTACGCGTCCCGACGCAGCGCTCGAGCATTTGCGCGCCCAGGCCGAACAGCACCCGAATTTCGCGCGCTATTTCAAAGACGTCTCGGACATGGATTTGGGCTCGGAGGTGAGCTTCGGCGACCGCCTGCTGCGCCTGCAGCTCTCCGAGCTCCGCTCAGTCATCGAGGATCGCTCTCGCCAGCAGAGGATCTCCGTCGCCGTCGTCGACTATGACATGCCGAAGATGACGGGGGTCGAATTCTGCCGTGCCATCCGCGATCTACCCGTTAAGACTATCCTGCTGACCGGCAAGGCAGGTCTCGAGACGGCGATCTCCGCCTTCAACGAGGGCGTCATTGATTGCTTCCTGCAGAAGCAGGATCAAAGCGTCACGTACGCTCTGCGGCGCGAGATCAAGCGGTTGCAGGATGAGTATTTCGCCGAGATCTCGGCCCCCATCAACAGCGCACTAGCGTTGCAGAAGCCGTCTTTTTTCTCTGATCCGAGCTTCGTCGAGCTGTTCAAGGAGGTCGCCGAAAAGAACGGCGTGGTTGAGCATTACGTCTGCGCGTCGCCGCCGGGTGTCATGATGCGCGACGCCGACGGCAACGAATCATTCCTGCTCATCTCTGACGTGGACAACGTGAAGTCTCAATGCGAGGCCGCCGAAAGCTACAGCGCTCCCGCCGACATGGTGCAGCTATTGCGCACCCGCAAGGCGCAGGCCTGGTTCCCCACCCAGGAAGGCCTCTACCACCCCGACTACGAGGCCAGCTGGTCGCGCTTCATCTGGCCGGCGCAATTGCTTCCGGGCTCGGGCGCATGGAGCTACAGCGTCATCCGCCACGAAAGCACGGTGGAAGTTCCGCTCCACAGTCAGAGCGCCTGACGACGGGCTCAGCGGGAGACCACCTCCGCGTGTGCGCGCCTGAAATCTGTTGATGCCCTGTTGGCAAGCGGTGCACGGGTCGCATAACGCCCATCCAGCCCATTGGAACTTGCGTAGAGTTCCCGATGTGTGATTCGGGGGCTGCGGGGGGCATCAATGAATTCACCAAGAGCCCGGAAGGGCCGCCTTGTTGCAGCTCGGCTGTCGACGGTGTTGCTGGGACATCAAGCCCAGGCGCTGGAAGGTTACTTTCAGCACGCCTACGGCGCGCGCCATAAGGGTCTCGCCGGAGCTGGTGCCGCCGACGGCCGCGACGCAACATCACCTGACGGCGGGCGGGGAGTGGCGCTTCGATGAGGAGTGGGCGCTAGAGTGGGCGGTATGTACGCCCCGGAGAACACCGTGAGCGGCTTCGAAATAATCCCCGGCCCAGGACACGGCGTGGACGTCTCCACGGAGCAGTACGAGATCACATTGGGCGTTAAGTACTTTTACGATGACGCCCGATGAGGTTGAATTTCCCGGCCAACCGACCCGATAGGGATCGCGTTTAATGAAACCTAAACGCTTTGGCGAGTAAGCGGCATCTGGTTAGCAATGTAGAGACCAACCCGGGGCTAGAGTTGCCGAAGTGCTGCGGCGACTTTGGGAAGGCCACAGGTGAGTCAGATTGCGCTCAAGCTGGTCCTTGATATGGGTAGGCAGCAAAACCTGTATGGGGAGGAGGCATCGGAGCCTTTCTCGACCGATGAGGTCGCGCATCTGCAAGGGGCCATCGAACAACAGCTCGGCGCCGTTCTGCTGCGCAACGAAAAACTCGAACAACTCAACGCCTGCTTTGAAGCGGCGCTCAACCATATGGGCCGCGGCCTGTCGATGTTCGACAGCGAGCAGCGCCTCGTCGTCTGCAACAAAGCGTATGCCGACATCTATGAGTTGCCCGGAGAGCTGACACGCCCGGGCACGCCGTTCGTCGAAATTCTCCGCTTCCACATGCACCGCGCGACGGGCGAGAACGCTTCGAAAGAAAAGGCGTCCGAGTGGATCAAGGACCACGTGGCGCGGCTGCAGCAGACCGGTCATCGCGAAGAAATACAGAATCTCAGCGACGGCCGCATCATCCGGGTCACCTATCAGCCGCTGAGCGGCGGCGGATGGGTGGACATGCAGGAAGACATCACCGACCAACGGCGGTTGGACGAAAAGATCGAATGGCTGGCGCGGCACGACACGCTGACCGAAATCCCCAATCGCTTCCATTTCCGTGAGCGGCTCGAGCATCAGTTCGAGACCTACGATCCGCGCCAGGGCTTTGCGCTGTTGTGGATCGACCTCGACCACTTCAAGGAAATCAACGACCGCCTGGGCCATCTAGTCGGCGACGGCCTTTTGAGGAGCATTGCGGCTCGCCTGAAGAGCAGTCTGCGCGCCGGTGACGTGGTCGGCCGCCTCGGTGGCGATGAGTTTGCCATCCTGCAGGTCGGCGTCGATCGCGAGGATCTCGCCGACAACTTGGCGCGCCGCGTCCTGCAGAACATCCGTCGCCCGCACGATGTCCTCGGCCACTGCCTGCACACCGAGGCCAGCATCGGAGTGGCTATGGCTCCCCACCACGGGCAGACCCCCGAGCAGCTTTTTGCCTGCGCCGACATGGCGCTCTATCGCGCCAAGTCCATGGGCCGCGGCGTGCATGCCGTGTATACGCCCGGATCAGTAGATTCCCCTGCGGCTCCCAATCCGCTGCGCGCCGAGCTGCAAGCGGCGGTCGAGCACGACGAGCTTGTGCTGCACTATCAGCCCATCGTCGACCTGCGCGAGGGAAAGGTGTCGAGCTTCGAAGCGCTGATGCGCTGGAAGCACCCGAGCCGCGGCATGATCCCACCTTCCGAGTTCATCCCTATCGCCGAGGAGACGCGTCTTATCGTACGCATGGGAAGCTGGGCGTTGAAACAGGCTTGCACGGACGCGATGGACTGGCCGGAAGACACCAAGGTCGCGGTCAATCTCTCGGCCGTGCAGATCGAATGCTGCGATGTCTTTGAGATCGTCACCGAGGCGCTCAGGGAGACCGGCCTGCCGCCACAGCGGCTGCAGCTAGAGATTACCGAAACCGTCCTGATGCGCGACCGCGCGCGGACGCAGGAGGTGCTGCGCAAGCTGCACGATCTCGGCGTCCTCATCACGCTGGACGATTTCGGAACGTGCTTCGCGACGCTCAACTATCTGCGCAGCTTCCCGTTCAAGAAGATCAAGATCGATCGCAGCTTCGTGCGCGACATTCCCGAGCACCACGACTGCGTCGCCATCGTCAAGTCCGTGGCCGATCTCGCACGCGAGCTGAACATGCGCTCGGTTGCCGAGGGCGTCGAGACTTCGGCCAGTCTGGCCGCCGTGCGTGCCGCCGGGTACAACGAGGCGCAGGGGTTCTATTTCAGCCCGCCCGTGCGTGCCAGCGGTGTGAAGCGCGCCGTGAAGCAATGCACACTGCGACTTGCGGCGGTCGATAGCGCCGCTACCTTCAGGGCCATCAGGCGCGACGCGCGGTCGGAATAGTCGGATCAAGCGTCGACGGCGATGCGGCTCTTCACTTCGTTCGGCGTGCCGAAATGCTCGAAATAGCGCGGGTCGATCTTCTCGACGGGCAGGATGATCAGCACGTCGGTGGTGCCGAACTGCCGGTCGATAACCGCGCCGTCGCCCACAAACGCGCCCAGGCGCAGATATCCCTTGATCAGCGGCGGTAGCGCCCTCAATGCCGCTTTACCGTCAACCTTGTCCTTCGGCAGCCGGTCCATACCGACGTACAGCCGCTCATGGGCGCGGCAGCGCCACTCGGCCGGCGCCAGCGCATTGTGGTGCAGGAAGCTCAGCGCCATGGCGTGCTGGTCGGCGTCGGTGCCGGGCAGGCTCGCGCAACCGATCATCACATCGACCTTGTGCTCGCGCACATACGTCCACAGCCCGTGCCAGAGAAGCTCGACTGTCCGCTTGTTGCGGTACGGCTCAAGCACGCACGAGCGCCCAAGCTCCATGAACCGATAGCGCGGCTTGGCCGCGATGAGCGGCGCGATGTTGTATTCGCTCTGCGTGTAGAAGCCGAGCGTGCGCTCGGCGATTTCCTGACGCAGAACGCGGTAGGTCCCGACAACCTTGTGTCTGCGCAGCCCGCCCCATGAATCGTTGGCGGGGAACGCTGCCTCATCGACGACAAGCAGGTGATCGCAAACGGCGTCGTAGGGATCTTCGTCGCGGCGGCGCAGCTCAGCCCGCAAAGTGGGGACGGCCGACATCTCCTCGTAGAAGACTTTGTAGCGCAACCGTTGCGCGAGCTTGACGTCGCGGCGCCGGCGCGTCAGACGCACCTCAAGGCTGCCGATCTTGCCGTATACCTTGTCCGGCTTGCGCAAAGGGAAGGCGGCTTCGCCCGCATCGCGCAACGCGCGCAGGGCCAATAAACCGCCGGGGACTGCCTGCCATTTGGGGCTGTTCGCCAATCGGCTGGCCATCCGCCGCGCGGTATACTTCATTGTTCCGTCTCTCCCCTGCCTGCACGAGGCTATCTTACGGTGCTCGCCGCCCGGCTTGAAGCAGCCGCGTGCCGCCCCGGACGTGCCCCCCGGCTGTGCTGATGCCATTTTTTCAACGGCCACGGGTGGATAGCACGATTCCATGACAGACTTTTTACCCGTGGCCAATGGGCGGCGGGCGGGTTACGCGCAAGCAAATGCGCACGAAATTGCGGGCTCTCAAGGGCGCGGGTTAGGCAGCAGCGTCGGTATCGCCGCCGGCGCGTTGTCCAAACCAACGGTTTAGCACCGCCTCAAGACCGGCCTTGTCGAACGGCTTGGCCAGATAATCGTCCATGCCAGCGTCAAGGTACCGCTGTCTGTCCTCGGCAAAGGCATTCGCCGTCAGCGCGACGATCGGCGGCGCCGGCGTACGCCGGGAACTGCTTGCATAGAGATCTTTGATCGCGCGGGCGGCCTCCAGGCCGTCGAGCCGCGGCATGAAGATGTCCATCAGGATGAGGTCCACGCCCGCCGCTTTGCCTTGCAGGATACTTTGGACTGCCGCCACCGCGTCGGCACCGTTGGCGACCGCTACATACTCGCAGCCACATTTCTCCAGGACACGCTTGGCGAGCAGCGAGTTGATCTCGTTGTCCTCGGCCAGCAGGACGCGCCGCGCCGGCTGTACGCCAGTAGGCTGCTGCACGGCAAACTCGCGATCCTCCGTGCGTTCGCCATCGGTCTGCGCTGCGGGGCGACGAAGCCCTAGGTGCATCATCATCGAGGACGGACGCACCGGGCGAACGAGGTAGGCATTGAACCCCGCGGCACGAAACTCCGACAGACTGGCGCGCGCCAGCGCGTTGACGAGGACGATCCCCCGGACGGTCCCTTCACGGTTGAGGTCTCGTGCCTTGGCCAGGAGACGGCCGGCGGCCGTAGGCCCTTCGGAACCATCGACCACAATTCTGTCGAACGGTGCATCCTCGCCGACGGCCGCCTCCAATGCTTGCTCGGCAGCGGCGAAGTCGGCTTCCGCCACAGCAACTCCGGCGGACGAAAGTGCGTAGCTCAGCGCCCGCCGCTCCAACGGCCGGTCGAAGGCCAGCAGCACGCGCCCCGTTTCACCCGGGGCGACCTGCTCAGCGCACTCGCTCGCCATGGGCAGGCGGCGCAGGACGAGTTCTGCCGTGAACGACGAGCCCTTGCATGGTGCGCTGACGACGCGAATCTCACCGCCCATGGCGCGTGCGAGCTGCATGGAAATCGCCAGGCCGAGGCCCGTCCCTCCATTGCGCCGGCGAATGGCGGTCTCCGCTTGCTCGAACTCGGTGAAGAGCCTGAGCATGTCGTCCGGCGACAACCCGATGCCCGTATCCTCGACGGAGACCTCGATCTTCACGTCGTCGGCCGTGGCGCATGCTGACTCTGCACCCGTCACCTTTACACTGACGCCCCCGGTGTCCGTGAACTTCACGGCGTTGGATAAGAGGTTGAGCAGTATCTGGCGCACGCGCGCTTCGTCCCCCAGCACGAGCCGCGGCAGGTGCGGACTGACCGACCACGCCATCTCGAGCCCCTTCTCGTGCGCGCGCGGAGCCAACAATTCTACCGCGCCCTGAACGCACGTCTCGAGCTCGAACGGTTCCTCCGACAGCTCCAGCTTTCCGGCCTCAATCTTGGAGAAATCGAGAATCTCGTCGATGAGCGCCAGCAAGGTTCGCGCCGACTGATCGATGGCGCGCGCGTAAGTCTGTTGCTCCGGCGTCTGTGGCGTATCGAGGAGCAGGCTCGCCATACCGAGAATGCCGTTCATCGGCGTGCGGATCTCGTGGCTCATCGCGGCGAGAAAGCGGCTCTTGGCGCGGTTGGCGGCCTCCGCCTGATCACGCGCCTCCGCGAGCTGTGTTTCAGCGCGACGCTGCTCGGTGACGTCGCGGCCGATGCTCTGTACTTCGAAGCCACTGCCGCCGGCAGCAGCGACGAGCTGTTCCTCCCACTCGATCCATCGCGGGCCCGTGGCCGTCAGCGCGTGTTGTGCAAAGCGCTTATGGCGAATGTCGTCGGCGACGGATAGCGGCTCGGCGACGGTTGGCTCGCAACTCTCGATGAGGAACGGTTTGCCGAGAACTACATCCCCACTGACGCCGAACATATCGAGGAATGCCTTGTTGGCGAACGTCAGCTTCCCGGCTTCGTCGCGTCGGACGATCGCCTCTTCCTGCGAGTCGAGCAGCGCGCGATAGCGCGTCTCGTTCTCGCTCAATTGCCACTGTGCGTCATGCAGACGCTCCAGACGCCGCTCGATGCGGGCGCCGATGCGCTCCGTCCCCGCGTGCGTTGGGCTCAAGAGAGCGAAGTGTACGGCGAGGAGACTGAAACCAATGCCAAGCGCGACAAAAACCTGCAGCGCAGTCAAAGGACCGGGTAGCAGCACCAAGGCGATGAGCAGGCTTGCCAGTCCCGCGGCAAGCAAATACGGCGCTAGCCAAGAAGGCCCGCCAACTCCGCGCGCTTCGCGCAGCGACTTTAGAAACTTCCCGATGCGTGCGGCGACGATTGATGGTGCTCGCCTGAATTCGTCGCTTAAGTTTCGCGCAGCCTCGGGAGTGACTGAGGAATGCCTCTTGTCGTTCACGCCAAACAGCACCCATTACGCAACACTCAACGTCGGGTGCGAGGCAATCACACCGGCGTTTCGAAACGCTGAAGCGAGTTGGTTAACAGCTGACCTTAGTCCGCTATGTGCGGCGCAGTCCTTCGTCGAGGCGGCGCGCATCCTCGAGCCGCATACGCGGAATACCTTCGAGGATCGGAAAGGCCAGCCCAGCGGCGCGGCTGATGAGCTCCTGCGCAGCAGCATCGTACTCGAGCGTTGTCTTGGTCAGCGGACAGACAAGAACCTCGAGCAGCTTGGGATCGATCTTTTGGTCTGCAGCACCGGACACGCGATCGCCTCCACTCGCCTATTGCAAAGTCGTGCCGCTGCTGCCGCTGGATGCAAGCTCCATCTCCGCGAGAGCAACAAGCACATCGGCGCGGCACTTTAGATCCGCCGCCTCCAGCAACGCCTGCTTCTCCTCTGGGCCGTAGGGGCACATCACGCACAGCGCGTTGATCAAGAACTCGCTCGAGGCGCGCTGAATGGCGGCCCAATCGGCTTCGAGCTTGTTGGCATCGAGATAGGAGCGCAAGACGCGCAACAGGTTGGGCCGGTCGACCTGCTCCTCGCCGAGTCCCTCGCTCAAATCCGTAGCATAGCGATCGTAGCTCACGCTCATCACACGGTACGGCAGATCGGTCACCGCCTCGTCGAGCACGTCGTAGCGCATCACGCCGGTCAACGTAATCATCCGCCGCGCGTGATCGACTTCCTGATAGCTCGTCACGCGTCCGACACATCCGACGTTGCGCAGCCCAACGGGCGCGCGCGGACTTTCCTCGTCCTCGACTGCGTCTCCCGTCGCCGGCTGGATGATTCCTATTAGCCTGTCCCCTGCCATCACGGCGTCGAGCATCTCAAGGTAGCGAGGCTCGAAAACGTTGAGCGGCAGCGTCGCGCGCGGCAAGAGGATGGCACCGCGCAGTGGAAATACGGGAATGCGTGGCGGAAGGTCTGCCGGACGCCGGTAGCGATCGGTCGGGGACACTGGTCTTTAATCCTTCCGCCTTGGCGGCGTTGAAGCCTATGAAAAGAGCAAAGATGAAAGTCGGCGCCGGCCGTCGATCGCCGCAGGATCCTTGAACCCCCAAGCCTCGAAGAGCTGCACGAGCTGCTTGCGTGCGGCCTCGTCATTCCAATTGCGGTCGCGGCGCACGAGCTCCAGCAAGTGTTCGACGGCCTGCGCTTTCTGACCACGCGCCGCCAGAGCGACGGCGAGGTCAAAGCGCGCCTGCTGATCGGTGGGATTAGCCGCGAGCTTTTGCTCGAGTTCGCCCTGCTGATCGGCCTTCGGCGCTTTGCGCGCCAGCTCCAGCGCGGCCTTCACCTGCTCGACGGCGGCGACCTTCTTCTCCTCCGGCGGCACCAGGGCGATCATCTGCTCGGCGCGATCGATATCGCCGGTCTGCAGATAGCAGCGGGCGAGGCCGGCGAGGGCTGCTGGATTTTGCTTGTGCTCCTGCAGGACGGCCGCGAAGATTTCTGCCGCGGCTTGCACGTCGCCTACCTCCAACGCCTGCTCGGCGGTCGCCAAGACGGTGGCAACATCAGCCTCGGCTTCCTCGCCAACGAGCCGATCGACGAAGGCGCGGATGGCGCTCTCCGGCTGCGCGCCCATGAACCCGTCGAGCGGACGGCCGTCACGGAACGCATACACGGTGGGCAATGACTGCACGCGCAGCTGCCCGGCAATGCCCGGGTGCTCATCGACGTTGACCTTAACGAGCCGCACCTTGCCGCCATAACTCTTGACGACCTTTTCGAGCACGGGTGTCAGCTGTTTGCATGGCCCGCACCACGCAGCCCAAAAGTCGACGATCACCGGCACCGCACGCGACGCTTCGATGACGTCCTTGGCGAAGCTTGCCGTCGTCGAGTCCTTGATGATGTCGGCATCGCTGGCGCCAGCCGGCGCTGCCTTCAACCCGAATTCCATATCTGTCTCCTCGCGGCGAGACCTGAGCTTAGCGTCGGCGGCCACTCAATAGCAAAAATGCATTTGGCGCCCAATTTAGCTCCGCAATGACGACATGCGGGCACACCCGTTCAACCGCACATCGTGATGACCGGCGCGAACCGCAAGTCAGGGGGCCAGCGGTGTTTTTCCGCAGCCCCCAGGCAATTACGACCCCATCGGGGCAGCGCTGCTGAGAGCGGCAATCGTCGGTTCATGTCCGCAGGTGCGAATGAACCGCAAAAGGTCGTCCCGTGCAATGTTGGTCGTCGCTGTGTTCTCCAGTGGATGGCAGTTGATCGTGTCGTGCTCCATCAGCTCCGCATCGATGATGAGGCGTACGCGCTGCGTCCTATCGTTGATGACAGCGAAGGCGGTGACCGATCCCGGTGGCACGCCGAGCGCCTCCAACAGCAGATCGGATTTGCCGAAGCTGAAACGGCCTGCTCGCAAAGTCTTTGCCAGTGCTTTGAGATCCACGCGTGTCGAAGCCATAGCGACGACTAGAAACAGCGAGCCGTCCTCGTCCTTCAAGAACAAGTTCTTGGTGTGCGCTCCCGACAACTCCCGTTCGAGCTGGCTGCTTTCTGCCACCGTGAACACCGGCTCGTGCTCCACCGTCCTCGTTTCAATGCCGAGGTCGGCAAGCCGGTCGAACAGCTCTTGGCGGGATGCGGGCATTGGGCGGGATTCAAGCTAAATGTTTGTCCCTACTTAGTCGCCGAGGCGCGTGTCGCCAATTGGCTTCGCACCCGAATTCCTTTCATTCATGCGCGGGGCCCCGCTTGCTGGCCGATGTGGCCAGCGGTAGCATCCCTTTGCCGTGACCGCAGGAGATCCGATGTCCGCCACAGCCCTAGTGCGCATAACGACCGCCGCCACGGCGCTACTCATGCTGAGCTTGCTTCCGAGTCAGGCCACCGCCCAGGATCGCTGGGCGGCCATTGCTCCCAACCTCGAAAATTCTTCCTCGGTCGTCTGGGCGACCAGCAAGGATCAGGCAAAGAAACTTGCCGTGCTCGCCTGCAAGCAGGTCTCCTCAACCTGTGCCGACACGCCGGCCAGCACCAACGGCATGGACCACATCTTTGCAGTCATGTGCTGCACCGATCCCAAAACCGGCTGTGCCGCGGCCGTCGGTTCCACGCGCGAGGCAGCGCTGAAGGAGATCAAGAAGCTGTTTTCCGACGGCGGCTACTCGCAGTGCAGCTTGAAGAGCTACTTCAAGGCGGGGACCGGCGAGAAGGGCTAAAAAACGGGGCTTCGCGCGCAAAATTGCACCGCCGCGTTGGGTGCCTTGCAAAGGCCGCGCAGTTGCGCCATAAGGCGGGTCCGCCGCTCTCAGCGGCGCCGTTACCCAATGGATGCGGGCGTAGCTCAGGGGTAGAGCATCACGTTGCCAACGTGAGGGTCGACGGTTCAAATCCGTTCGCCCGCTCCAATTTCTCAGAATAGGTCGCAGTAGGAATCGCGCCGGACGAGCAGCAGCGCTGACTTGCGGCCGCTGAATGCCCTGCTGTCTCGCTCGCTGCACGGATCAGCTCCGTCAACTTCAGGCGCTCGAGATGCAGCTTGATCTCCAGCGGGAGAATGGACTGCACGACGAGCTCGTTTCTGAGGTCCGGCGCGAGGCGCCGTACCAGCTCTGCTGCGAAAGTTTTGCTCATGGGTGGCCCCCGAATCTCGTCGAATTCTCAATGAGAAGCGGGACGGAAGTTGATAGTTCCTGCTAACAAAAAATAAACTCGAATTGCACGTAAAACCAAGCGCAGCCGCGAAAATCTCTCAGCTTTCGAAAGCGGCTCTATTCGGCGACCAGTGTGCCCTTCTCGACGTTGACGCGCAGCCGCATCGGTTCCCCCGGCGCCGAATCGGCGGCCTCGTTGAACACACGCGTCGGTATCGTGATCAGCAAACCCTTGGCGGGGTCGTCCTCGGTGACGACCTCATCAAACTGCACCGAAGCGACGCCCACGACAGCAAGGCACTTGTTGCCGCCAAGTTCGTCCGCGATGTCGGGGATGACGATCGCAATGCCTGCCGCGCAGCACGCCGGCTCGACGGTGTCGACCACGTAGACGCTGATCTTGTCGTCCTTGTAGGTGCGGCTGTTCTTGCCGACCGGAGGGATTAGCTCGGTGAGGCCGACATTCGCGTCCTCGCAGCTCTTCACCTCGATGGCAATGGCCGGCTCGACGAGCAGGAGGAGGGCCGGAAGCAGGGTGCATGTTCGCAACATGGCAAACCCTAGCATCCCGCGGAAAAGCTGTCGCCCCTCAGGCGGTCGCGGCGGCCGGCGCCTTGACCTCGACCCTGGCGGCGCCACGGCCAAGGCGCGTCATGACCTCATCGGTCAGCGCGCGCACGGCCGTGCCCACCTGACCGGGGTATTTGGCGAGGTAGCTGCGCTCGTAGTTCTGGAAATTGGCGGCATCCTGCAGGGCGGGCATGCGCGGAATGGCCTGCGCAAAGCAGGCGTTCTCCGGGTTGTCCTGCAACCAGCGGTGATATTCCTCGTCGGAGACGGAATTGGCCTCCTTCATATTGACGATGACACCGAGGTTCTCGGCAAAGCCCATCTCGGGATTTAGACCCTTGAAGCGGCGGAACACCTCGAGCCCGCAGACAGAAACGTAGTCGGCCTTGGTCGGTGAGATGTGGAAGTCAGCCTCGCGCAGCCAGCACTCGGTGAGCACGGAGAGGCCGGGCGGGCAGTCAATCAGTATGACATCGAACACGCGGCGCACGCCGGTGAGCAACTCGCCGATCACCTCGCGCAGCTTGCCGTGCAAATTCTCCTTCGACACCTCCCGCTCGAGCAGCGTGAGTTGCATGTCACTCGGCAGCATGAAGAGCGAGCGCGCATCGTCGACGTCGGAGACGTTGCGGACGATGAACTTGGGCCAGTCGATCACTTGGTTCTTGAGCACGCGGCCGTGCAGGTAGTCGACGATGGTTGCGCCTTCCGACTGCAGCTTGTACAGGCTCGACACCGACATCAGCATGCTCGACACGCTGGCCTGGGCGTCGCTGTCGATCACCAGCACGTTCTTGCCGTGATAGGCCGAAATCGTCTCGGCAAGCGCCAGCACGAGCGTTGACTTGCCGACGCCGCCCTTGGTGTTCATTACCGCGATCGAATTGCGCATGCTGCCGGACTTCCCCACCGCGCCCATTTGCCCTGTCCCACGCTGCCACGAAAGGACCCCAGCCCTCTGCATGACGCGCGAATATGGCAACCATGGGAACGCGCCTCAATCGTACGTGGCGACGCACACTTGAAGCCCGTGCAATAACGGCCCGTAAACCCTCGCCACACGCCAACGGGCTTGCTCCGGCCTTTAACTGTTACTAGGACAAAGCCGCTGTTCCGGTTCCTCTGGAGGCTTTTTCGCCATGGCCCACGTGTCGGCGCTTCGTATCGCCCGCCCCTTCGCCGCGATTTTGCTGTCTGCGATGTGCCTTGCGCTCGCCGGCTGCGGCATCAACACAATCCCCACCTACGAGCAGAACGCCAAGGCGGCCTGGTCCGAGGTGCTCAGCCAGTACAAGCGGCGTGCCGACCTCATTCCCAACCTCGTCGAGACCGTCAAGGGCTTCGCCGAGCAAGAGAAGACGGTGCTCACCGACGTCGTCGAAGCGCGTGCCAAGGCGACGCAAGCCCAAATCAATGTTCCGCCGGACATCCTCACCAACCCCGAGGCGATGCAGAAATTCCAGGAAGCGCAGAACCAGCTCGGCGGCGCGCTAGGCCGGCTGCTCGCCGTGGTCGAACGCTACCCGGACATCAAATCGGGACAGAACTTCCTCACCCTGCAGAGCCAGATCGAGGGCACCGAAAACCGCATTGCCATCGCGCGGCGCGACTACATCGAGGCGGTGCGCGCCTATAACACCGAAATCACCACGTTCCCCGGCCGCATCTGGCGCGCGGTCATGTATCCTTCGGCCAAGGAAATGGCCACCTTCGACATTGCCGCCGAGGAAATGAAGGCGCCCAAGGTCGACTTCGGCACGAAGCAATAGGGCCGCTCCCTAGAGGAGACGAACGATGCCTGCGGCTCGGTGCGCTTCGCCTTTGAGCTGGGCGCCTCGTGCGGCCGCAGCATTGCTCGTTGCCATGTTGTGGCTCGCCACTGTCGGCGCGGCGCAAGCCGAGCCGACGTTTCCGGTGCTCACCAGCCGCATCACCGACGAGGCCGGCCTGCTGAGTGCCGACGACTACACGGCCATCCAGGCGGAGCTCGCTGCTCTGGAGAAAACGTCGACCGACCAGGTCGCCGTCGTCACCCTCAAAACGCTGCAGGGCTACCCAATCGAGGATTACGGCTATCGGCTCGGCCGCAAATGGGGCATCGGGCAGAAGGATAAGGACAACGGCATCCTGCTGATCGTGGCGCCGAACGAGCGCAAGGTGCGTATCGAGGTCGGCCGCGGGCTAGAGCCCGTGATGACCGACGCCATGTCGAGCCTCATAATCCAGAACGCGATCCTGCCGGAGTTCCGACGCGGCAACTTCTCCGCCGGCATCCGTGCCGGCGTGCGCGACATCAAGGACGTCCTGCTCGGAGATGCTGAGGAGGTAAAGGAACGCGCGCGGCAGGCGCGGGGCGGCGACCTCGACTTCTGGTCGATCGTCCTCATCGTGTTTTGGCTCTGCGTCGTGTTGTTTATTCTCTACGCCATCGTGCAATCCATCAACAACGCGCCGCAAGCAGTGGGCGGCCGGCGGCGCCGCGGCGGACCGGTCGTAGTGCCAGGAAACTCAGGCGGCTGGGGCGGCGGCTGGTCGGGCGGCGGGGGCGGCGGGGGCGGATGGTCGGGTGGCGGCGGCGACTTCGGCGGCGGCGGTTCGTCGGGGAGCTGGTGATGCAGCAGCATGGCCTAACAGCGTGGGAGACCTTTGGCATGAGGCCGTTTTCAGCCGCGGACGAGCAGCGCATCTCCGAGGCGATCGCCAACGCCGAGCGGCAAACGTCGGGCGAGATCGTCGTTGTCGTCGCCGTGCAGAGCGATGGCTACTACTACGTGCCGCCGCTGGTCGCAGCAATCGTCGCCCTGCTCGTGCCTTGGGTGCTAATTCATTTCACCCTGCTCGACATGCGCTCGATCTATCTGATCCAGCTCGCGGTGTTCTTCGTGCTTACCGCGCTCCTGATGCCGGCTCCCATCCGCACGGCGCTCGTTCCCGCCGGCATAAAGCACCTGCACGCCCAGCGCCGCGCCGTCGAGCAATTCCTCGCCCAGAACTTGCACACGACCTCCGGGCGCACCGGCGTCCTGCTGTTCGTCTCGGTAGCCGAGCATCACGCACAGATCATCGCCGACAAGGGGATCGACGCAAAGGTGGCGCCCGGAACGTGGAAGCACATTGTCGACGATCTCACCGCCGCCATCGGCGGGGGTCACCCTGCCGACGGGTTTGTCGCGGCCATCACCGCCATCGGCGCCGTCCTCGCGCAGCACTTTCCGCCCGGCGCCAACGACCCGAACGAGCTGCCCGACCACCTGATCATCCTGTGGTAGCCCTGTGCCCGGTGGCCAAGCGCCGTAAGCACAGTCATTTTTCCGTGCTATATGGCTGACGCCGGGGGGCTCGTCGTCGGGGGTCAAAATCGTGGAAATGGCTGCGTCCGCTCAACACGCCGCACCAGTGGAGCGCGCACCCTTCTCGGCGCGCATCTCGTGGATGCTGTTCGACTGGTCGGTGCAGCCGTTCTACACGCTGATCCTCACATTTCTGTTCGCACCCTACTTCGCCAACGTCGTCGTCGGTGACGGCCCCCATGGCCAATCGATGTGGGGCTTCGCCGCGGCAATCGCCGGCGTGCTCATCGCCGTCGGCAGTCCGTTCCTCGGCGCCTTTGCCGACGGGCGCGGGCAGCGCAAGCCTTGGATAGCGCTGTTCTCGGTCATACTCGCCGTTGCCATGGCCTCGCTGTGGATCGCAACACCGGCCGCGCCTTCTGCCGCGATCTACCTCGTACTCTTCGCCTTCGTGGTCGCTACCGCTTGCGCCGAGTACACGGCGGTCTTCACCAACGCCTTCATGCCGAGCCTTGTACCGCAGAAGGAACTCGGCCGGCTGTCGGGCGCCGGCTGGGCGTGTGGCTACTTCGGCGGCCTCGCCAGCCTATTTCTCGTCGCCGGCTTGATCGTGCCGGTCGGCGATACGGGCAAGACGCTGCTCGGGCTCGATCCCTTGTTCGCTCTCGATACGGCAAGTCGCGAGGGTGACCGCATCGTCGGGCCGCTATCGGCGGTCTGGTACCTCGTGTTCATGATCCCGTTCTTCCTATTTGTGCCCGACGTTCGTCAGAAGCGGGCACACGACGGGCGCCACGCAACGGCGGAGCTGTGGGACACGGTGCGTTCGCTGCCTGGGAACCGCGACATGCTGCTGTTCCTCATTGCGCGCATGATCTACACCGACGGGCTCACCGCCATCTTCACGTTCGGCGGGATCTATGGCGCCTCGGTATTCGGCTGGGGTCCGCTCGAGCTCGGCTTGTTCGGCATCATTCTGACACTGGTGGGGGCATTCGGCGCGCTCATCGGCGGCTGGCTCGATGACCGCATCAGCGCCAAGTTCGTCATCGTCACGGCGCTGTTCATCTTGCTCATCGGCGCCTTCGGTATCCTCTCGGTCGATGCCTCGCATGTGTTCTACTTCGTGAACGTAGAACCTAAGGCGCCGGGCTCGGCTCCGTTCTCCTCGATCGGCGAGCGGGTGTTCCTCGGCTTCGCTGTTGTCGTAGGGCTCGTTTCTGCGCCGGTGCAGTCTTCCAGTCGTTCCCTGCTGGCAAGGTTGGCACCGCGCGATAAGATTACTCAGTATTTTGGCCTATTCGCCTTCTCGGGGAAGGTCACTGCCTTCCTGGCGCCGCTGGCGGTCGCCTTGGTTACGACGGCGACACAGAGCCAGCGCCTCGGCATGTCAGCGATCGCCCTCTTCCTCATTGCAGGGATTGCGCTCATGCTGCCGGTGCGCTCGCCCCCGCGCGAGGCCTAGTCCTGAGGCCTGTGGCTTCCCATGTTTGGTGTCGGCGGCGCGAGCACAGGCCTCCCGCCCTATTTGTCGAGGCTCGGGTCACAAAAGGAGTGATTTCCGATGAACCGCACCCTCCCGCTGCTCGTTGCGTCTCTACTGCTGCCCGCCGCCACGATGGCTGGCGAGAAAGCGACGGCGGCGGCCGATCCCCCGATAATCGAGGCCCCCGATGCTCCCGGCGAGCCCGCCCCGCCGGCCCGCACCGCCGGCGAGGTCATCGACGACGCCAAGGACGCGACCAACGCCGCCATTGAAGCGGCTAAGCAGGCGATCCTGAGGGCCATCGACGAAGCCAAAGAAAATACCGGCGCCAAGCTCGAACAGGGCAAGAAGGCGAGCGAAGACGCCCTCAATCAGGCGCATGACGCAACGAAGCTGCTCGACAAGGCCGCGGAGGCCGCACGCGAAGTGCTCGACAAGGCCAAGCAGGCGACGTCGGAAGTGTTCGACAAGGCCAAGGACGCCGCCGATGAGCTCAGCAAGCCGCCGGCCAAATCGACCGACGCTTCACCAGCCCCAAATGACGAGGGCCCGCGCGATAAGCGCGAGCCCCAGCCCGAGCCACAAAAGTGGCACTAATTATTTAGCCTCTCACGGCGACGGAGCCGGCGGCGTTTCGGCTGGCGGCGGCGTTGGCTCGGCCGGAGCCATTGGCTCGGCTGCCGGGGCCGGGGCTGCTGGCGGCGGTGTCGGCTCGGCCGGAGCGGGAGCTGGCTCGGCGGCAGGCGCCGCAGCCGGGGCCTCGGTCGCTGCTGGCGGTGCGGCGGTTTCCGGAAGCGGCGTATAGACGTAGACGATACCGGCCACGATGGCGGCCAGGATAATGATGAAGATGATCGCTCGGACGACGGTATTCACGGCAGTTATCCCCCAACTCAGGATTTTTCGAGCCCCTACCTTACGGCTTTTGCGCAGAAACGACAATAAAGCGTGGTGCGGCACGCGGGCTAGCGGCGCGGGCGCTCGGCGACCATGAACCAGGACGGCCCCATGTGGGGGTCATTCCATATACGTTTCCAACGAAATCCGGCCCTCTCGTAGGCCCGCGCCGCCCGCTCGTTCTTGACCGAGGGGAAGACGCACACGGCAACGGCGAAGGTGGTCGAGAACACCTCGTCCTTGAGCAGCGCCAGGGCCGCCTGGCCGACGCCTTTGCCGCGATGCTCTTCCGAGGCGATGAACAGGTCCAGGTCCCAGGTGCCTGGCTCGAGGTCCTGCGGGAGCTCATCGCCCCACATTGTGGCATCGACGGCATGGGCATAGCCGACGGGTCCGCCGCCGGCCTCGATAATACGGCACAGCGCGTGCTCGGAATTGAAGGCGATGTTGACCTCGGCCTCGGTCGCCGAGCGGGGTCCCCACCAGGCCTCGATGTCGGGACGTGCCAGCCACCCGCGGACCAGGTCCCAATCGGCGCGGCTTGCCGGCCGCAGACGGACTCTACCGTCGTCGGCCATGCTCAGTGCCGGAAGTGGCGCATGCCGGTGAAAACCATGGCAAGGCCCTTGTCGTCGGCTGCGGCGATCACCTCGTCGTCGCGCATCGAGCCCCCCGGCTGGATGACCGCCGTGGCGCCGGCCTCGGCGGCTGCCAACAATCCATCGGCGAAGGGGAAGAACGCGTCCGAGGCGACGACTGAGCCGCGCGTCAACGGCTCGGGCGCGCCAAGTGCTCGAGCGGCGTCGGCACTCTTCAGCGCCGCAATACGCGCAGAATCGATACGGCTCATCTGGCCGGCACCGATACCGACCGTCGCCCCGTCTTTGGCGTAGACGATGGCGTTCGACTTGACGTGCTTGGCAACTTTGAAGGCAAAGAGCAGATCAGCTAGTTCGCGCTCGGTCGGCTTGCGCTTGCTGACAACCTTGAGATCGGCACCCGTGACCACACCGTTGTCGCGCGACTGCACGAGCAAGCCGCCAGCGAGCGAGCGCACAACGACGCCGGCCGCATTCGGATCCGGTAGTCCGCCAGTGGTCAGTAGGCGCAGATTCTTCTTGGCGGCGAAAATCACCTTCGCCTCGTCGGTGGCGTCCGGCGCGATCACCACCTCCGTAAATAACTTGGTAATCTCCTCGGCTGCGGCGGCGTCGATGGTGCCGTTCAGCGCAATGATGCCGCCGAAGGCGCTGACGGAGTCGCAGCACAACGCTTTCAAATAAGCGTCCTTGAGCGTGGTGCCGACGGCGGCTCCGCACGGATTGGCGTGCTTGATGATGGCGACGGCTGGCTTGTCCGTGCCGAGCTCGGCAACGAGCTCCAGCGCCGCGTCCGTATCGTTGAGATTGTTGTAGGATAGTTCCTTGCCCTGGTGCTGTACGGACGTGGCCACGCCAGGTCGCCAATCGCCGGAGCCGTAGAAGGCGGCGCGCTGGTGCGGATTTTCGCCGTAGCGCAACGGCAGCTTGAGCTGACCGCCGAACGCTCGCCACGCGGGCATATCCTCGCCCAAGGTCGCAGCGAACCAGTGGCTGATCGCAGCGTCGTAGGCTGCCGTGCGCGCGTAAGCCTTGGCGGCAAGCTCCTGGCGCACGTTGATCGTCGTGGCGCCGTCGTGCTGGCGCATTTCCGCTAGCACGCGCTCGTAGTCTGCCGGATCGACGATGACCGTCACCCCGGCATGGTTCTTTGCCGCGCCGCGAATGAGCGCCGGCCCACCGATGTCGATATTCTCGATACAATCTTCGAAGCCGGCGCCCTTGGCGACGGTTGCCTCGAACGGATAGAGATTGACCACCAGCAGATCGATCGGGGCGATGCCGTGCTCGGCTGATTGCGCTTCATGCCGGGCGCTGCCGCGAATGGCGAGCAGCCCGCCATGCACCTTTGGATGCAGTGTCTTCACGCGGCCATCGAGCATCTCGGGAAATCCAGTGAGCTCGGCGACGTCCCTCACCGACAGCCCCGTGGCGCGCAGGGCAGCAGACGTACCGCCGGTCGAGATCAACTCGACTCTCATGCCAGCAAGCTCGCGTGCGAAAGCGACGAGGCCCGTCTTGTCGGATACGGACAGCAGCGCGCGGCGGATGCGCGGATCGCTCGTCATTCCGCGGTTTCCTCGACTATGCGGTCCGCCAGCCAATTCACCTCGGTCTCGCCGAAGGTGACGCCGCGGAGCACGATCTGCAGCGCGCGGCGCGGGCCGGCGCTTTCGGCGAAATAGGCGCTTTCATCGACGGCGAGGCTAGCGCCTCGGGCGCTGAAACGCCAACGCTGGCCATCGGCAAGCGTGATGATCGCTTCGTTCGGCGCCGCTCCCAGGCCGCAACTGGTGCCCGGCAGCAAGTGAAAATGGATGGCGAAGGGCAGATCGTTGCGCAGCCGGACCTTGGTGCTCAAGCCGTCGAGCCGGTCGCGGCCAGCAAGCTGCGCGCCATCGGCGGACAACTGCAGTCGCCGGCTATGGATCAACTCGTATCGACGGCGATAGCCGTCGTGGCTCGCCTCCAGCACGGCGGCGCCCTCGGCCTCCTCGGTGCGCCAGTCGACGCGGTCGGGATAGCGGATCGGCGCGGCGCCCATCAGCGCTTCGAGCTTGCGATGGACGATGAGCCGCGAAGATGATTTCTCGGCAAGGGTCAGCGTGTTGTGGCTCGCCGTGGCGCGCGCCGCCGGATACCAGTCGGCGCTCGCCGCTCCCGGCACGCCGCCGTTGACGAACAGCAGCTGCTTGCCGACGCTCATTTCGAACGACAAACAGCCGGCTTGCGCGCTCGCCGAAAGCGCCAGCGGCGGCGGCCGCCCGACATCGGCAACGACAATGGAATCGCCCCGTTCGAGCCGCGCATAGTTGGAAGCGCGGGCTTCGCCGAGCTGTGGCAGAGACCCGGCGTCATAGGCGAGCACGGTGGCAAGGCCGGCGGCGGGAGCGCAGCTCACACCGTTGAAACGCGTGATCATGCCGTTGCCGAGCCGCAAATAGCGCAGCATGGGCAGCATTCGCTCCAGCGCCTCGCCGAGCCGCTCCGGTAGCTTGCGGTCGCGCGCGTTGAAACATTGGCTGAGCGGCAGCAGGTCGAGCAACAGCTCGACGAGCAGCCCTGGGTTGCGCGTGACGTGGCCGCCGTCGGCGAGCACCTGCCAAGCAAGCTCCGACGCCAGCTCGTTCTCGATGTCCTTGATTTGCCGGTCGTGCCCGGCAAGCGACAACGTCGCGAACGCCAGGGCCATCAAGGCAAGCAGGCGCGGATAGCCCGTGGGGGCCTCGCGCCACGAGCGGGAAAGCTGCGCCAACTGGCGCCCCAGGCTGGCGGTGATGGCTCCGTACGTCTCCTTGTCGGCGCCTTCGAGCAGCAGATTGGCATGCGACAGCCAGGAGATGAGACGCCGCGCGATGATGGCCGGCTCCGCGGGAACGGCGCGATCGGTCTCGAAACGGATCGTCCACTCGAGCGCCAGTTGGCGTCCGGTCGTACGCGCCTCCTCGTTGCCGGTCGCATCGAGATTGCGCAGCCAGCCAAAGCCGTGCAGCTCGCGAGCCCAGGCGGCGTTCGGCGGCTCGATGACGAACGGCGAGCATCCGCGCAGGAAGGCGATGCTACCGGCGAGACCGAACTGTCCATGCTCCATCTCGTGCCAGAAGCTCGGATCGGCGGTGCGCAAGTCCGGCGGCACGATCAGCAGGTGATCGATGGGCGTCTTCGGCTCGGTCCAGCGCTTGAGCGGCGCGGCAAGGGCGCCGACGATGGCTGATCGCTTGCCGGCATCGACCACCGACGCCGCCTTGCGCAGACGGTCCTTAAGCGTCACTTCCGCCATGGGAGCCCCTCGACGGTTGCGGCTCGCGCGGGGGTCGATGATGAGCCTTGCGCCATAGGTTCGGACTACCCCCGGCTGCGCGCCAAGACAAGGCGGGGAGGGCGCTCGCCTGTGTGCAGACTGAATTGTGCGGCGAATCAGTGGTGGCGGACGAGGCGGGCGGCGTAAAAGCCGTCCATTCCGGACAGCTCGGGCCGTTCATTGGGGAGATGCTGCGGAAGCGTGCGCAGGTCGCCGTCCACGCTCAGCCATTCTGCAGCCATTCCACACTCTCCCGCGGCGATCGGCGCGTGCGTAAATGCATCGTTGCGTTGCAAAAGGTGCTCGATCTGGAGGGCGCCTTCTTCCGGCTCGAGCGAGCACGTGCAGTAGAGCAGCGTGCCCCCGGGCGCGACAAGTCGGGCGGCGTTGTCGAGGAGGCGCGACTGCACGCCGGCCAGCGCCACGACGTCATCTGAACGCTTCAGGCGCAGAATGTCCGGGTGGCGGCGAATCGTTCCTGTCGAGGTACACGGCGCATCGAGCAGCACCGCGTCAAAGGTGCGCCCCGGCGTCCATGTCGCCGCGTCGGCTTCGACAAGCTGCGCCTTGAGCTGCAGGCGGTCGAGATTGGCGCTGAGCCGCTTCAGCCGCGCACCTGCAAGGTCAACGGCCGTAACGTCGCCGCCACCCGCTGCAAGCTGAGCCGTCTTGCCGCCCGGGGCCGCACATAGATCGACAACCGACTTTCCCTCAACCGATCCAAGTAGCCGGACCGGCAGTGCGGCGGCAGCATCCTGTACCCACCAGGCCCCATCGCTATAGCCGGGCAAATCCTCGATGCGGCCGCCGGCGGCGAGCCGCACTGAACCGGTCGGCAAGACATGGCCGCCGAGCCGCTCCGCCCACGCCTGCGGTGCATCCTTGACGCTGATGTCGAGCGGAGCCTCGGCGAGCGAAGCCGCCGCGATGCAGCGCGCCGCGTCGGCGCCGTAAGCTTGCGTCCAACGCTGCAGCAGCCATGGCGGAACGTTGAGCGCCACCGCGTCTAGGCATCGTGCTGCGCCGGTCCCCTCGCGTGCCACTCGCCGCAGCAGCGCATTGACGAGCTTGTCGAAGTGGGCTGCATGCCGGTCGCGTCGCGCCTGATCGACAGCGAGGCCCACGGCAGCGTGGGGAGGCGTTTCGAGAAACAGAAGCTGCGCGGCGCCGGACAGCAGGATTGGCCACAGCGCACCCTGTCGCTTCAGGGGTCTCTCCAGATAACTGTTGAGAATGGTTTCCAGCTCGCCGAGACGCCGCAGCACCGTCGCCGCGATCAGGCGCGCCAGCGCGCGATCCCGCGCTTCGAGCGCGCTGCCCTGGAATTCCTTGGCGACAGCGGCATCGAACGAGTGACGCTCGTCCAGCACAGCCGATAACAATCGCACTGCGGCTTCCCGCGCCGGCAATCCGGGCGGGAGTTCGAAGCGGGTAGGCTTGCCGTCGTGCGGCGGCCCGCGCCGCGGTTGATTGGAGGATCGCCCTACGGGCTTTGCCACTTGGCTCTAGCCCCACGGACCGCCGGAAGCGTCGCGCTGGCGCGTCGCCTGTGGCGACCATGGCCCGCCACTGGACCCGCGGCCATCGTCACCACGCGGACCGCCTGTCTCGCCCATCTCCCGCGCCATTGCCTCGAGCTCGGCAATGCGATTCTCGGTATTGGGGTGCGTCGAGAACCAATTGTCGACACCGCGCCCCGACAGCGGGTTGATGATGAACATGTGCGCGGTGGCGGGAGCGGCTTCTGCCTCCTCGTTGGGAATCTGGTGGGCGTAGTTTTGGATTTTGGCTAGCGCCGACGCCAGCCCCAGCGGACGGCCGCTAATTTCGGCGCCCATACGATCGGCAGAATATTCGCGCGAGCGGCTGATCGCCATCTGCACGAGCATGGCGGCAAACGGGGCGACGAGGATGGCGACCAGCGTGCCGATGATGCCAACACCGCCGCGCTCATCGCGATGGCCGCCGAACATCGCGCCGAACTGCATGTATTGGGCGAGCATGGAGATGGCGCCGCCGATGCTGGCGGCGATGGTCATGGTCAGCGTGTCGTGGTTCTTGATGTGCGCCAGCTCGTGCGCCATGACGCCAGCCAGCTCCTCGCGGTTCAACGCCTGCAACAACCCGGTCGAAGCGCAAACAGCGGCGTGCGACGGATTGCGGCCCGTGGCGAACGCATTGGGCTGCGGGCTGTCCATGACGTAGACGCGCGGCATCGGCAATCCGGCGCGCTGCGCCAGCTCACGAACCAGGCCGTAGTACTCGGGCGAAGAGCGCTCATCGACCTCGTGCGCGCCGTACATCCGCAGCACCATCTTGTCGGAGTTCCAGTAGCTGAAAAAGTTCATGCCGAGGGCGATAACGAAGGCGACGACCATGCCTGTCTGGCCGCCGATCAGTGCGCCGACCGCCACGAAGATCGCGGTCAGCACCGCGAGCAGCATGGCCGTTTTGACATAGTTCATGATTGTCGCAGCTCCACTTGAAGCAACCGTGAGATGCTATATGGAGGCTTAATTTGACAACCACCAGCCCTGTTCTGAGACATGGATTCTAAACAGAAAAACCCCGCCGTAACGCCCGCCGCCGAACGCGCTCTGGCCGAGGCCGAGGAGCGCCGTCGCGCCGAGAAGGCGAGGGCCGATGGCGCCAAAGCCGAGGTCGGCGGCCGCAACGGGCCAGACCCGGCTCGCTACGGCGATTGGGAGAAGGACGGCATCGCCTCCGACTTCTAACTCACGGCCATCGCTAACGATACCGGCGCTGGCACATCTCACCGGCTTCGAGGTGACGGCGCCACGCATCCCGGACAATCGGCGGGCGCACGAACCAACGCGTACTTGGCGCCGCGGACATCGAGCTATACTCAGCAAGCAATAGCCCTCCGGGATCTCCTCATGCGCCATCGCGGCCGGAACTTTTTGCGAGCCTTGCTCGCCCTGCTGCTCCTCGTCGTGGTCTCAGGCGCCTTCTGGTTCGGCCTCGTCCCGCAGCGCTATTCGCCCTTCGCGCCTATCTCCCTCGAAGACCCGCCCAGTTGGTTCGTCGACCCGCGCCTCGCGGCCTTGCGACACGATCCGGAGCTTTGTCGTGCCGTGCTGCACACCCCGCACATCGTCGCGACGCCCATCGCCGACAACGTACAGCCCAACGGCTGCGGATGGACAAACGCGGTGCGGGTGCGTGAGGTCGGTGGCGCCGAGCTCGGGCTCGAGCAACTCACCTGCGAGGCATCCGCCGCACTCGCGCTATGGGTCGAGCAGGACGTGCAGCCGCTGGCCGTCTCCATGTTCGGCAGCCGCGTCGCCTGGATTCAGGACATGGGTACCTACTCGTGCCGCAACATGATCGGCAACAAGCGCTGGGTGAACATGCGTAGCCAGCATTCGCTCGCCAACGCCGTCGACATCGGCGCCTTCCGTCTGGAAAACGGCAAACAGCTCAGCATCACCAAGGACTACAAGGCGGACAGCCGCGAAGGGCGGTTTCTGCGCGAGGCGCACATGCGTGCGTGCCGCTACTTCCGCGTCGCCATCGGCCCGGAGTTCAACGAGTCGCACTGGAACCACTTGCACTTCGATCGCGGCATCCTCGCGCGCTGCAAGTGAGAGGACGGCTACGTCTTCGATTGACCCAATGCAAACTCCTCGATGGTCGTCGTCGGCTTGCCGAGATCGCTCCAGGTTTCAGACGCCTTGAACTCCTCTGGATAACTCAACACTGTGTGCATGATATTGGCGTTGAAGTTGAGCCGGTCCGAAAACAGCCCGCCGAGGCGAGCGGCGAGAACTGGCACGCGAACGATAAACGGCGATCGGCGCAAGGCGCGCGCATAGCGCACCGCCGCCCCGTCGTATGTCATCGGCTCTGGTCCTTGAATGTAGTACTCGCGGTTCGCCGCCTGCGGCAGCGCGAACGACTTTGCGACTTGCCGGCCGAAGTCCCTGCCCGCGATCCAGTAGTTGCAGTAGCGAGCCCGGCCGAGCATGACGAACAGCTGACCGGCGCCGTGCCGCTGGGCCAGAGTTTCCATGAAGTTGGTTGGATAGAAGATCGTATAAGGGATGGCGGACGACTTGATGCGGGCAAGCGCCTGACGCCAAATATCGAGCACCCACCAATTGCTGTTCTGCGTGTCGTGGACGAGAGCGGACAGATATGCGACGCGGGCGATCTTGGTATCGCGCGCGGCGGCCAAAATGTGCTCAAGGCCCTGTCGCTCGGTATGGAAGTCGCCTTGGCGCTGGCCCGGCGCGACTGAAAGGCTGAGATAGAGACCGTCCTGGCCGCGCAATCCTTGGCGCAAGCTTTCTTCGTCACGCACGTCCGCCTGCACGACCGCAATGGCCGCGGGCAATGAACGCCGCGCACTTTCCGGATTGCGCGCCAGCGCCGTCACCTCAAAGCCCGCCTCGAGGAGCGCGATGGCGACCGGGATGCCGAGCATGCCGGTGGCGCCGATCATGGCGATTTTCTTGATCGGTCTCATGTCGCATTCGTCCCTCGATCGCACCACCAGTCATCGAGCGCCATGGCCGCCGTAACCGTCTTGGCGCCAAGCGAGCGAAACGGCTCGGGCGGCAGCGGCATCGAGCGGCGATTGACGAACCACAGCTCGGTCAACTCGCTCGCGCGTCCGAGCACCAGATCACGGATGATACGACCGTTCATGTGCGTCATGGCAACGCCGTGTCCGGTGCAGCCGATGGAATAGACCGCGGCACCGTCGTGCATGGTGCCGATCTGTGGGGTCGAATTTGCCGTAACCGAAAAGCCGCCACCCCAGCGATAGGCAACGCGGATGCCGTGCAGCGCCGGGAACGTCGTGGCGATGAAGTCCTCGAGGTGTCGCCAGGCGGCTGGATGGGCGTCGTGGTCCATGCGCCCGCCAAAGGGCACGAAGCCCGGACCGCCGCCCATGAGGATGCGGTTGTCCGGCGTCAGCCGATAAAAGTGCATGAAGTTGCGCCCATCCTCGATGCCTTCGCGCCCTGCCCAACCGATGGCGGCGCGCTGCTCGGGCGTTAGCTGCTCGGTGACGACAATGAAGGCGAAAGCCGGCATCTGCTTGGAGCGCATGCCGGAAATCAGGTGGGAGTAGCCGTTCGTGGCGAACACGACCTTATCGGCCGTCACTACGCCGTCATCCGTGGTGAGCCGGAACTTGCCGCCCAAGCGCCGCACATCGTCGACGCGCGTCTTCTCGTAGAGCTGCGCGCCCTTGCCGACTGCCAGACCGGCGAGCGCATCGACCCATTTGCGTGGGTTTATGGCGCCGCACACCGGCTCGAGGCAGCCGCCGAGGTAGGTCGGCGAGCGCACGCGTTGCGCTAGTTTGTCAGCGTCGAGCCACTTGTAGCCCTCGACGCCCAGCTCCTCGAACAGGGCTATCTCGTCGCGGATGCGCGCGGCATAGCGCGGTGATGTCGCCACCTTGAGAAAGCCGCTGCGCTCGTAGTCGCAGTTCAATCCGTTCTCGGCGATCATGGCCTCGAGGCCCGCGATCGACTGCACCATGTAGTCGTGGGCCTCGCGTACGCGCGTCCCGCCGTGCAACGATTTCATCATGCCGACCGAGGCGCCGAACAGCGTCATGACGAAGCCGGCATTGCGCCCGCTGGCGCCGAAACCAACCGTCTCGCTTTCGATGACGGCAACGCTGAGCGAGGGATCGGCGACCTTCAGATGATAGGCGGTGGCAAGACCCGTATAGCCTGCTCCGATAATGGCGACGTCGACGGCAATGTCGCCGGCGAGTGGGGGCGAGATAGCGCGCCGTTGCTTGCTGGCGTCCCAGTAATTATCCACGCGCGCGTCCGAGTCGGCGGTCATGTCATCGCTCGCGGGTTTCGGTTGCAGTAAGGGGAGGCAGTTGACCGCCGACCCTTGTGGCGCGCCAACTAGTAGCACACTGAATGCTTTACGAGCGATCACCGGGACGGCGCCTTGGAGTTCATCGACCCCCAAGGTGTCCGACCCGGCTAGCTTTCAGATTAGGCAGCGAGCGGAAGGGCCTCGCCGGCACCCACGTTGCGCAGACCGTCGACGATCTTGTCGACGAAGGCGCGGGTGCTGTCGACAACCACGTGGCGCTGCTTGTCGAGGGTGACCATGTGGTAGCTGTCATTCAGCACCACCATGTCGACCTTGCCGTTGATCTCGCCCTGCAGGTAGTGGGCGTTGTTGATATTGGCGTAATCGTCTTCCTGCGAGTGCACGATCAGCGTCGGCTGCTTCACGCGGTGCAGCAGCTTCATCGCGGCATCGACCATGCGGCGGTGCTCGAGAACCATCGTGGCCGGCACGCCGGCGCGGCCGTAGTCGGAGCCCTGCTCGGTGTCGAGGGCCTGCTTCACGAACTGGCGAACGCGCGGGCACTTGATGCCCAGCGACTCTGCATCCGGGAAGGTCATGAAGTTGGCGAACCAGCGCGAGCGAACCAGCTTGAACAGCTTGGTGTACCAGGGCATCGCCCAGCCGTTGATCCAGATCGTCGGCGAGAAGAGCGACACGCCCTGCACCTTGCCCGGGTTACGCGCGGCGAGGTGAAGGCCGAGGATGGCGCCCATGCAGAGGCCGCCGACGATGACCGTGTCGCATTCCTTGCGGATCTCGTTGAGGGCCTCGCGGGCGCTCATGTACCAGTCCTGCCAACGGCCGCCGTTCTCGGCGCCGTGACCAGCGAGCTGGGGGGTGTGGACGGTGTAGCCGCCGCGGGCGAGGCCCATGGCAACGAAGCGCATCTCGGCGGGGGTGCCGCACAAACCGTGTAGAAGCAGGACGCCAACCTTGCCACCGGCGATGCGGTGGGTGGTGTCTGCCTTGGCGGTGTTGGTCTGGGCGGTTATGACTAGGTGCTCCTTGTTTCTGGAGACCAACCTAGGTTTCAGGCGGAGTGGACGCTGTTCCGCCTGGGACAAGGCGGAGCGTCCAAGATAATTCTGCGACGCAGCATTAAGTGATTGAAATCACGATATTTAAATAGACAAAAAAGAAGGCGCCGCCAAATCTGGCAGCGCCCTTTCTGTCTGTTGTTGGTCTGCGGGGTCCGGGTGGCTCAGCCGGCCAGGTTCTGCGTCCCGGAAGCGACTTTGGCGTGGGCGTCCCAGATGAGGCGGCGGATGACCTCGACGCGCGAAGGCACGTTGGGGTGCGCCCGCCGCAGGTTGTCCAACTGCTTCAAGGTATCGACGTCCATTCCGACGGCAACGACGTGTTCCATGTACGAATGCTCCTGGCTCTGTCTGGCTAATTGTGGCGTCGACATACGCCAGGGATGTGGCGACGGGCTGTTCCCGGCGTGACCAGTACTCCGCATGAGCACCTTAGCTCACGCGGCGGTTCTGCCGATTGTCGATCAGGTCCTGCACTACCGCCGGATCGGCGAGGGTCGAGATATCTCCTAGGTTGGAGAACTCGTCTTCGGCGATCTTGCGCAGGATGCGGCGCATGATCTTGCCCGAGCGTGTCTTGGGCAGCCCCGGCGCGAACTGGATGAGGTCGGGCGAGGCGATCGGCCCGATCTCCTTCCTGACGTGGGCGGTGAGCTCCTTGACCAACTCGTCGCCCCACGTCTCGCCGGCAATGAGCGTGACGTAGCAGTAGATGCCCTGGCCCTTGAGAGAGTGCGGATAGCCGACGACCGCCGCCTCAGCGACCTTCGGATGCGAGACGAGCGCGCTCTCAACCTCCGCCGTGCCGAGCCGGTGGCCCGACACGTTGATCACGTCGTCGACGCGCCCGGTGATCCAGTAGTAGCCGTCCGCGTCGCGGCGGCAGCCGTCGCCGGTGAAGTAGGTGCCAGGGTAGGTCGAGAAGTAGGTCTGCACGAAGCGCTCGTGATCGCCGTAGATCGTGCGCGACTGCCCGGGCCAGCTTTCAAGGATGACGAGATTGCCGGCGGCTTCGCCATCGAGCGTCTGCCCCTTTTCGTCGACAAGCGCCGGCTGGATACCGAAGAAGGGAAACGTCGCGGATCCCGGCTTCAGGGCGGTTGCGCCCGGCAGCGGCGTGATGAGGATGCCGCCGGTCTCCGTCTGCCACCATGTGTCAACGATGGGGCATCGCTCCTCGCCGACCACGCGGTAGTACCACTCCCATGCCTCCGGATTGATCGGCTCGCCGACACTGCCGAGCAGTCGCAGCGAGGAACGATCGCTGTTTTTGACGAAGTCGTCGCCGGCGCCCATCAGAGCGCGGATGGCGGTCGGCGCCGTGTAGAAGATATTGACGCGCCATTTGTCGATGACGTTCCAGAAGCGCGACATGGTCGGGTAGTTCGGTACGCCCTCGAACATCAATGTAGTCGCGCCGTTGGCGAGCGGTCCGTAGAGGATGTAGCTGTGGCCCGTCACCCAGCCGACGTCGGCTGTGCACCAATAGATATCGCCGTCGTGGTAGTCGAACACGTACTGATGCGTCAGGGCGGCATAGACGAGGTAGCCCCCCGAGGTGTGCAGGACGCCCTTCGGCTTGCCGGTCGAGCCGGACGTGTAGAGGATGAACAGTGGATCCTCCGCGTTCATCTCGGTCGGCGGGCAATCGGCCGAGACCTTCTCCAGTTCCTCGTGCAGCCAGACATCGCGCCCCGACGTCCACCCCACGGGCCGGCCAGTGCGACGCACGACGAGCACCGTCTCGTCGCCCTTGCCCGCTTTAGCGAGTGCATCGTCGGTGTTCTTCTTCAGCGGGATGTACTTACCGCCGCGCACGCCCTCGTCGGCGGTTATGATGAACTTGGAATCGGCGTCCTCGACGCGGCCGGCGAGGCTTTCTGGCGAGAAGCCGCCGAACACTACGGAATGAATGGCGCCGATGCGCGCGCAAGCGAGCATGGCATAGGCCGCCTCGGGCACCATCGGCAGGTAGATGGTGACGCGGTCGCCCTTCTTGACGCCGTGAGCCTTCAAGACGTTGGCAAACTTGCACACCCGTTCGTGCAGCTGGCGATAGGTGATCTGCTCCTCTTGAGTCGGATCATCGCCCTCCCAAATGATAGCGACCTGATCGCCGCGCGTCGCCAGATGCCGATCGACGCAATTGGCCGAGACGTTGAGCGTGCCGTCCTCGAACCATTTGATCGAGACGTTGCCTGGACCGAACGAAGTGTTCTTCACCTTGGTATACGGCTTGATCCAGTCGATGCGGCAACCGAGCTCGCGCCAGAAACCCTGCGGGTCGGCGACAGAACGTTCATACAGCGTGCGATAGCCCTTAGCGTCGATCCAAGCGCGCTCAGACCATTCCCCACCCGGTACCGGATGCAGCTTCCCCGACATCGGCGTTCTCCCAAGTTTATTCGCTGTTGGCGGCATTATGAGCGCCCGCATCGTTGACGGCAATTTGGCTCTTGGGCGGATGCGGCGTCTTGGCGAGCGGCGTCAGCTCCCGAACCAGCCGATGACGGCGCCTTGAAGCAGCAGCACACCCAGCCAATGGCCTCCGTCAATTAGTGTCAGTGTTGGTTTAGAACCGCGGAAGGCGTTGTTGACCGCCATCGTGGTGATGACAAAGCCCAGCCACATGAAGGCGCCGGTGATGATCCCATTGCGGACAGTCACTTCGCCCGGCCCGAGGTGGCGGAGGACGCCGGCCAGCACGCAAGCCATGATAACCAGACCGACGAAGCTGATGATGAAAGGAGTGGGGCTCGGAGTGTCGGTCTTCACCTCCTCGCGAGACTTTCCGCAGGCCTCAAGCCAGGCATCGGAGAACAAGATGCCGTACCAGAGCCATCCGAACATGAAGCTCACCACGGCGGCGAGAACCGTGGCGAACAAGTTCATTCCTGCGAGTTCCATAGCGCCGCTCCGTTGCTGACGTGGGCGTTGCGCAAACTATCAGAAACGACGCCCGGTGTCCGCGCGCGATCAGCCGAGGCGCCAAACGCACGTGCGCTTGATCTCGGCATCCTCCAGCTCGCGCGTCACCGGTACGCGATACTCGGTGGCGGCGATGAAGCGGTCCTTGGGAAAGTAGTTGCGCTGTGGGTCGCCGATGAGCACCAGCGCACCCTGCAGCGCCGCTTGTTCGATGTAGCGCGAGACGCGTTCGGCGAGCGTGCGCTCGTAAAAGAGGTCACCAACCAGCACGACGTCGTAGGGCTCGGGCGGCTTGGCCAGGAGATCGTCGGCCGTCGTTGCCACTTCGACACCATTCAATGCTGCATTGAGACGGATGGCTGAGAGCGCCATGCGGTCGATGTCACTGGCGAGCACGCTGGCGGCACCGGCCCTCATCGCCGCAATGGCCGTCAGGCCAGAACCCGAGCCAAGATCGAGGACCCGCTTGCCCGTAAGCAGCGGGGGATTGTCGAGCATGTAGCGCGCCAGCGCCTGTCCGCCGGCCCAAGCGAAAGCCCAGTAAGGCGGCGGCACGTTCATCTCGCCGAGTTCCTCCTCGGTCTTCTGCCAGATGGGCAGCGACTCTTCCGCAAGATGCAGCAGGATTTCCGCCACGAGGGGTGGGGCAAGGGCGCGTGTATTGGCGCTGATGAATGCTTCGGCGGACGCTCGAATGTCCGGATCGAGCCGTCGGGGCTGCGCGCTCACTTTTTCTTCGCCGGCTTCTTTGCCGGGCCCGACATCCCACCCATGCGGCAGATCTCTGCCCATTGCGCCGCCGTCACGGGCTGCACCGACAGCCGCGAGTTCCTTACCAGCACCATGTCGGCGAGCTTCGGATTGTCCTTAGCCGCCGCCAACGACACTGGCTTCGGTATGTCGGCCACGGCACGTACATCGACACACTTCCACACGCCCGTGTCGTCCTTGGGGTCCTGATGGGCAAGCGCGGACACTTCCATGATGCCGACGACCTCCTTGCTCTCGCCGGTGTGATAGAAGAAGGCGAGATCGCCGAGCTGCATGGCGAGCATATTCTTGCGCGCCTGAAAGTTGCGCACGCCGTCCCAGGCCTCGCCGGCCTTGCCGCGTGCCTTAAGCATCTCCCAAGAGAACACGTCGGGTTCGGTCTTCATCAGCCAATAGGCAGGCATGGCGTGCGTCCTGTCGAGCCGCTTGGACGGCCTCGCGCACCGGGCCGCGCATGTCAAGCAAAGACCACGGCGCCCAAGATCGCTGTGGTCAGTCCTCGGCCTTCAGCGGCCGCTGCATCAGCTGATGGATGGCGTCTCTGACGCTGACACGCCCCTCGAGCACATCGCACACCGCGGCGCTGATCGGCATGTCGATGCCCTTCTCGTCAGCGATGCGGCAGACGGCAGCGGCAGTGTAAACCCCTTCCGTCACGGCGAGCTTGCCGGCCAGTGCCTGCGACAGCGTCTCGCCACGTCCCAGGGCGCGGCCAAGGGACATATTGCGCGACTGCGGACTGCCGCAGGTGAGAATGAGGTCGCCGAGGCCCGAGAGGCCGATCAGCGTCTCCGGCCGTGCGCCAAACGCCTTTCCGAAGCGGCGCATCTCGGCGAAGCCGCGCGTGACGAGCGCCGCATGTGCGCTGGCGCCGAGCCCCTGGCCATCGACGATACCAGCGGCGATGGCCAGCACATTCTTCAGCGCGCCGCCGAGCTCGACGCCAACGAGGTCGCTCGTCCAATAGAGCCGGAAGGTCGGTCCCCCCAAGCGCTCGGCGAGCACGCGGCCCGCTCCCTCATCAGCGCAGGCGATGGTCAGCGCGGTCGGCAGGCCGCGGGCGACATCGGCGGCAAAGCTCGGTCCCGAAAGCGCCGCCTGCATCGCCTCGGGAAGCTCGGCGGCGAGGATGTCGCCCATCATCTGCCCTGACGACTGCTCGATGCCCTTGGCGCAGATCACGACGGGCTGCGACTTGCGTAAGAACGGCCGCAGCCCCTTGGCCACGCCGCGCACGTGTTGCGCCGGGGCGACGAGCAGCAGCGCATCGCACGCCGTCGTCTCGGCCTGCTTGCTCGTGGCGCGCACGCCCTTATCGAGCGTTATCCCGGGCAGGAAGGCTTCGTTGATGTGTCGCGCGTTGATCGAGGCGACGACCTCGCTTTCGCGCGCCCACAGCACCACCTCGCGCCCCGCATGGCGCATGACCTGCGCAAGAGCCGTGCCCCAGGCGCCGCCGCCGACGATGCCGACGCTGTCGATGTTCACGCGCGTTCCCCGCCGCTCATCTTTCCATGCTATCTAGCACGAGCTGACGTTCATGCCTTCACCCCGGCGCCGATCGCCGGAGCCGCGTCGCGGTCGAGCGGCCAGCGCGGCAGCACCGGGGCATCGAGCGGGTCCACCATACCGAGGGCCAGGCGCTCGGCTCCCGCCCAGGCAATCATCGCGGCGTTGTCGCCGCACAGGTCGACAGGCGGTACGTGGAAGGAGAAGCCACGCGCTTCCGCAAGATCTTGCAGTGTCGCCCGCAGGCGCTGGTTGGCGGCGACGCCGCCGGCAACCACAAAGCGCAGCGGGGCTAGGCGCCCGAGGCGCGCCACGGCGATTTCCATTGCTCGCCCACAGCGATCGGCAACTACGTCGGCAACCGCCGCTTGGAAAGCTGCGGCGATATCGGCCACGTCCTGCTCGCGCAGCGGGTTGAGCTTCTCAGCGGTGCGCCGTACGGCCGTCTTCAGGCCGGCAAAAGAGAAGTGCGGCTCGTCGCGTCCGAGCATCGGCCGCGGCAGGTCGAAGCGGCGTGCATTTCCTTGCCGTGCAATCTGCTCGACGGCCGGACCGCCCGGAAGACCGAGACCCAGCAGCTTCGCCGTCTTGTCGAAGGCTTCGCCCAGCGCGTCGTCGATGGTCGTACCGAGACGTTCATATTGACCGACGCCGCGCACGATCAAAAGCTGCGTATGCCCGCCGGAAACCAGAAGTAGCAAATAGGGCGGCGCCACGCCCTCGGTCAGACCCACCGTGAGCGCGTGCGCCTCGAGGTGGTGCACGGCGACGAACGGCAATCCGCGCGCCAGCGCAATCGCCTTGCCGGTGATGGCGCCGACGATGAGGCCGCCAATCAGCCCCGGCCCCGACGTCGCGGCAACGCCCGTCAAATCACCGAAGCCGGCGTCAGCCTCGCGCATCGCCTCACGCACCAGGACGTCGAGGCACTCTACATGCGCCCGTGCAGCGATCTCCGGCACCACGCCGCCGTAGGCCCGATGTCGCTCCCACTGCGAGCGCACAATGTTGGATAGGATGCGGCCCGATCCGTCCGGCTCACGCAGCACGACGGCCGCGGCCGTCTCGTCGCAGCTCGTTTCAAGCCCGAGCACGAGGTTCGGCTTGCCGCCCGTTTGCTCTGGATTTGCCATGGGTTGTGTTGGCGACACCGCGTTTGCGTTCGAGGGCCGGCGCGGGCATTAATGGCGCCGCAAAGGCCAGAACCAAGACCAGTCGCCTAGCACCTGGAGAGAACGGCTTGCAAGCAGCGAAGATCCGCATCGGTACGCGCGGCTCGCCCTTGGCGCTGGCCCAGGCGCGGCAAGTGGCGGCCCGCTTGGGGGCAGCGCATAGTCTCACGCCGGAGCAGTGCGAGCTCGTCACCATCAAGACGACCGGCGACAAGATCACCGACCGGCCTCTGATCGAAGCCGGCGGCAAGGGTCTGTTTACCAAGGAGCTGGAGGAAGCTCTGTTCGCCGGCGACATCGACCTCGCCGTGCATTCGATGAAGGACATGCCGGCGATCCTGCCGCAGGGTCTCGTCGTCTCCGCCTTCCTCGATCGGGAGGATCCACGCGACGCCTTCGTCAGCATCAAATACCCCACGCTTGCAGCGTTGCCCAAAGGCGCCGTCATCGGCACGTCATCGCCGCGCCGGCAGGCACAGGTTCTGCGGGCGCGCCCCGACCTGCGCGTCGTCGGCTTTCGCGGCAACGTCGAGACGCGGCTGCGCAAACTCGAGGAGGGCATTGCCGATGCGACGTTCCTCGCCTGCGCGGGCCTCAACAGGCTCGGCTTGTCGCAGCACATCACTGCCGCGATGGACACCGACGTCATGCTCCCGGCGGTTGCGCAAGGCGCCATCGGTATCGAGGTCCGTGCCGACGACGATGCGACCGCGCAGCTGATCGCGCCTCTGAACGATGCGGCGACGGCATTGTGCGTCACCGCCGAACGCGCCTACCTTGCGCAGCTCGAGGGCTCGTGCAGGACCCCGATCGCAGGCTATGCCGAGCTGAACGGTGGCTCCTTGCGCATCCGCGGCGAAATCCTCACGCCCAACGGGTTGCAAGCACATGCGGTCTCGCGCCACGGAAGCGCTCAGGAGGCCATCCGGCTCGGCGAGCAAGCTGCCGAAGAGTTGCTGCGGCATGCCGGGGCAGACTTTTTTCGCGCGACCGCCTGATGCACGTGCTTGTCACCAGGCCGGAGCCGGACGCCGCCGCTTTTGCAGCGCAGCTCGAGGCGCTCGGTCATACCGTGACGCTCGAGCCGTTACTGAGCATCGAGCACCTGCCCATTGACGTCTCGGCGCTGGACGGCGTCCCGGGACTGATCGTCACCAGCCGCAATGGGTTGCGTGCGCTAGCTTCCAGCCCGGCATTCAACGCTGCACTGGGACTTCCGATCATTGCCGTCGGCCCCGGCACGGCGGAACTCGCACGCCAGCTCGGATTTGGGCGTGTGGTTGCTGACAGCGGCGCGGCAACCGACCTCGTGCCCGCCATCGTCGCGGCAGCTCGCGGGCAGCAGGGTACGTTTGTCCACGTCCGCGGCGAGGACGTCGCCGTCGACCTGCGGACCGCCCTCCGGCCCCATGCAATCGAGCTGGGTGAAATCGTCGCTTATAGGGCCCGCCCGGCCTACGCCTTTCAGCGGCAAACCAAAGAACTACTGGCCAGGGGCGCCATCGATGCTGTCATCTTGATGTCGCCGCGAACCGGATCGATCTTTACCCTATTGGTACGGACTGAAGGTCTCGAGCAAGCGGCAAAGCGGCTTGTCTTGCTTTGCCTTTCGCCGGCCGTGGCGGCGGCCATCGAACCACTCGCCCCGGCGCGAGTTGAGGTCGCCGAAAGCCCGAATTCCGCGGCCATGCTAGCCGCCGTCACCCGAGTAGCAACGCTATGGTCAGGAGTGTAGGTTAGCGTCCGACCCGCGTGCTAAAGCTTGGTCCCGATGAGGGACCTGGACGAGATCAGTCGGCAGCGAGGTACTTGGATATATGACTGCGAACAAGGACGAGCCCGATAAGAAAGCGGCGGGTTCCCCGGCCGCTCAGACGGGCAGCCGCCCGCACGCTACCCTTGATCTGAAGGCGACCGAGGTCACGCCTCCGCCAGCCGCCAAGGACAAAGCTGGGGTTGCCGACGCATCCGCCAAGGACAAGGCGGCTGTTAGTCCTGCGGCAGCTTCGGCCACAACCGGCGCCGCCGGGTTGTCAAGCTCATCGTCGTCAGCATCCGGCGCCTCATCCAGCGAGGCCGCGGCAGCGGCGAGAGCGTCAAAACCCGCAGGGACGCCGCCCCCCGCATCCGCTGCGCCAACGCGCCCCACACCGCGCGGATACGGTGGCTTCTTCACGCATGTCGCAGCCGGTATCGCCGGCGGCATGATCGCATTGCTGGCGGCCGACATTCTCGCCCAGCAACTCGGCTTCGAGACCGCCGACCGGCCGGACGAATCCGCCGCACTGGAACAGCGGATTGCCGCGCTCGAAACTAGCCGTAGCCAGCGGTCGGTGCCGACCGATGTTGCCAACCGCCTCGCCGCCGCCGAGACGAAGCTCGGCAAACTCGAGCAGCTCAACGCCAACATTGACGGCATCGCCAAGAAGCAGGGCCAGCTCGACGAGACGCTAAATGCGGTCAACAGCAAGCTGCAGACCGAAAGCGGTGATAAGGGCGCGTCAGCGCGTGTCGCCAAGCTGGAGGAGCAACTCTCGCTGATGTCCTCGGCGGTCGAGCGCGACCCGCAACCGGGACGACTGCCGCAGCTCGCCGCCATCACCGGGAAGCTCACCGATCTCGAATCGACGATGGCCAACCAGCTCGACGCCCTGCGCAAGAGCGTCGCCCTGGAAATAGAAACACGACTCGGCGCGGCGACGGAGGCCGGACAAGCGGCACGCTCGGGCACGCAGCGCATGGACCGCGAGCTCTCGACGTTGAAGGCCGAGAGCGCCGAGATGTCGACCGGGCTCACCGCCGTGAAAACCGACGGTGACCGGGCGGCGGCGGCACTCAAGGCCACGCAAGAGGATCTCAAGCGTCTCAAGGCCGACCTCGACGCGCGCCTCGCCACCTTTGCCAAGCCGGAAGACGTCTCCTCAGCCGTTGGCCCTATCAGCGGCAAACTGGCCGCCCTGCAGCAGGACGTGCAGGGTGTCATCAAGAGCGAGGGCGACCGCAAGACCACCGCCGAGCGCATCGTCCTGTCGCTGGAACTCGCCAACCTGAAGCGCGCCATCGACCGCGGCAAGGCCTACGCGCCGGAGCTGGAACAGGCACGCACAGTGGCCGGAACCAACGTCGATCTTGCGCCGCTCGAACGCTTTGCCCTCGAAGGCGTGCCGACGCCAACCGAGCTACGCGCTCAGTTCAAGCCGGTTGCCTTCAAGATTATCGACGCGGAGGAGCAGCCGTCCGAAGCGTCGATCGTCGAGCGGCTGCTAGCCGGCGCCAAATCGGTCGTTCGCGTGCGCAAGACGAGCCATAGCCCCGATGACAAGAGCAACGAGGCGGTGGTCGCGCGCATGGAGATCGCGCTCAACGAGGATCGTCTCGCCGACGTCCTGGAAGAGTCGAAGTCGCTCCCCGCTCCGGCGCAAGATGCTGCGCAAGACTTCCTCGCCAAGGTGCAGGCGCGCGATGCCGTCGACCGTGCGCTCGCCTCCGTCGAAACCCAGCTCAAGGCTTCGCTAGCCGCCGCGCCAGCCGACGCCAACGGCAAAGCCGCAGAGTAGAGACCCCTCGGTATGTTGCGTCTCATCGCATTCCTGATCGTCATCGCTGTCATCGCGGCCGGCCTCGCGTGGCTCGCCGACCGTCCGGGCGAGCTGGCAATTCAATGGCAGGGCTATCAGATCGAGACGAGCGTCTTCCGGGCCATTGTCCTGCTGGTGGCGCTCTGTGCCCTCGCCCTGCTCATATGGTCGATCCTGCGCAACATCTGGTATAGCCCCGCGGCCGTCGGCAACGTGTTGAGCAAGCGCCGCCAGAAGCTCGGCATTGAGGCCCTGTCGAGCGGGATGATCGCGCTTGGCGCCGGCGATAAGTCGGCTGCCGTGCGCGCCGCTATCCAGGCGCGCAAGTCGCTGCCCAACGAGCCGCTGACGCATCTATTGCGGGCGCAGGCCGCTCAGCTCACCGGCGACCGCACCACCGCCCGGCGCATCTTCGAAGCCATGCTCGCGTCGCCCGACACCGAGCAGCTCGGTCTGCGCGGCCTTTTCCTCGAAGCGCAGCGCGAGCGTGAGACGGAGGCAGCGCGTCACTTCGCCGAGCGCGCCGTCGCCCTCAACCCGAAGCTCCCCTGGGCGGTCGACGCGCTGTTCGACCTGCAGTGCCGTGATGGCGATTGGCCGGGCGCCTTGGAGACCGTGGCCGTCGCCCGCAAGAACGGCCATATCGAGCGCGCGCAGGCCGACCGCCGCCGCGCCGTGCTACTCACCGCGCAGGCCCAGGCCGCCGAGGAAAGCGATCCGGAGCGCGCCTTGAACCTGGCGCTGGAAGCGCATGGCCTCGCCCCCAACCTCGTGCCGGCCGCCGCCATCGCCGGCCGTCTTCTCGCCTCGCGTGGCAACACGCCGCGCGCCACCAAGATCCTGCAACGGACGTGGAGCCGCGCGCCGCATCCGGATCTTGCCGCTGCTTACGCCTACGCGCGCATCGGTGACAGTCCGCGCGACCGCCTCGACCGGGTGCGTCAGCTGGCGGCGCTCAGCCCCAACTCGCTCGAGGGCCCGGTTGCCGTGGCGACCGCCGCCATCGAGGCACGGCAGTTCGACGAGGCCCGCACCGCCCTCGAGCTGCTCGTTCCTTCGCGCATGACGCAGCGCGTTGCCACGCTTATGGCGCGCATCGAAGGCGAACAGCACGCCGACAAGGGCCGCGTGCGCGAGTGGCTCGCCCGCGCCGTCAATGCCCCGCGCGATCCCGCTTGGACCGCCGACGGCTTCGTCGCCGATCGC
Organism: Hyphomicrobium sp.; assembly: GCA_036559705.1. Lineage (GTDB taxonomy): Bacteria > Pseudomonadota > Alphaproteobacteria > Rhizobiales > Hyphomicrobiaceae > Hyphomicrobium_A. The sequence continues at coordinate 2,019 of DATBSP010000048.1, read as the reverse complement.
TGGATGCCGGTGTCGCCGGTATCGGGCACGCTCGACGCGTTCCAGTGGCGCGTCCCCGTTGAGACCGTCGAGAAGAGTGAAGGCGACGTGCTGGCGAGCAAGCTGGAAGAGCTCGTCGCGCTCGGCATGGCGCGCCCTAGCGCGGAGCCAGAGGTGGAGCCGGAGCTCGCGCCGGTCGTTCCCGCGCGCGCGGCCGAAGTAAAAACGGAGCCGGCGCCCGGACCGGCGCGGGAAGCGGCGCAACGCGTCGAGCCGGAGATCCCTGAGGTCGAAACGCACATCGAGTCGACGGCCAAGCGGGGCTCCGTTCCGGATACGACCAAAGGATCGACGCGACGCGGCGGGGAAAGCAAGACGCCGCGTACGCGCCCCGCCGAAGCGACGGCCAGCCAAAGCCAACGCAAGAAGGACGAGCCGGCCGAAGCCCGCATTTACGTGCCGCCGCATGCCCCGGACGACCCGGGCACCGAACCGGTTGAGCCCGAGGATGTCACCATCCCGCTGCGCCCGCAGCGGGCCTGACGCAAAGGGCGGGCGCTCCTCCACTTTCGCGGCTTTCCACAGGGTTTGCGCTTGCCCCGCTAACGCTTTGAACTTGCGAAGCGTAGTTTCCGCGCGCCCGGCCGCATCGTGTGGCCGGTGAAGACCGGAGAAGCGTAATGCACCACAAAGCCGCTGCGCTGTTGATTCTCGCCGCCTCGCTGCTGGCGAGCTCCGCCGCATTCGCCGATACGACCGAGGACGACGTCACCTGGATCAACCAGTGCATCGCCGACAACAAGAAAGAAGGCGCCACCGAGGATGTCGTGCGCAAGTACTGCGTCTGCATGAACAATGCGATGGGCGATGAGGAATCGAAGTCGGTCACGGAGTGGGAGAAGTCGCACCCCGACGAGACGAAGGCCTGCGACAAGGAAGCCGGCTGGAAGTAGCCGCGGCGCACCTAGGCGCAGTACCGGCAGGGCTTCGCGTGATGCCCTGCGGGTTACCCGGGTAGGGTCGCGTTTCAAGCCGGCAGGTGCCGACCTAGCTTCCGACGGCGCAGGGAAAGCGCGGAAACGCGGGCGCAATGCTCCCGCATCTTGAACGCGCCGCCAACTTAGTCTATTCGGCTGGCTGCTATAGCTGCCCACGGCAGCTGCGGAGGCTGCTTTGAAGCCTTGCCCCATGGCTTGGTTTCCTAAGCAGCTCTGACAAAGCAAGCCGCAATAGCTCAGTCGGTAGAGCACGTCATTCGTAATGACGGGGTCGGGGGTTCGAATCCCTCTTGCGGCACCACAATCACCAATAATCATGGGCCATTTGCGCTCCTGCGTTCCGCAATGTCGGCCTTGCGGAACGCTAGCGGAACTTGTCGAGTATATTTGGACAATAAGGCCCACGACCGGCGTTTTCTAACCTTTGTTATCTGCGGCTATCTTTCGCCACACTCCCTCCGATCAAGCATCCGCTACGCCCTCCGATCTGTAGAGGCTCCAGCGCTTGCGTTGAGCCGCAGCAATGATGCTCTTGCCGAGCGCGGAACGCGGTCCGGTGCTCATGCCTCCGTGATTGCGACAGCGGCCATTCGGAAGTGCAGTTCGCAGGCACGCCATGCCGCGTCGTGTCTTAGCTCCGCATGCTCGTTTCTCGACAGCTACGCCATCACTCGGTCCCGCTGGTCCACGAGCTGTTGCGCGCGATGGACCGTAGTCTTCGACGCGTTGAACATCTTGGCGATCTTGCGCTGAGAGCCGCTGACCCGTCCCTCTTCAATGTCCGCTTCTGGCCCAAAGCTGACATTCGCAGCGACGCGGCGAATTGTGCAGCTACTACGCGGGCGACCGATCGCCAGCGAGCACCTCGTGCACTTTGAATGCGAGTTCCTCGAGGGTGAAGGGCTTGGCAAGAAAGTTGATGCCCCTGTCGAGGATGCCGCCGTGGATCACCGCGTTCTTCGTGAATCCCGTCGTGTACAGGACTTTTAAGTCGGGCCGGCGTTGCAGGGCGACGTCCGCTAGTTTGCGGCCGCTCATGTCT
>DATBSP010000047.1:0-10943 GCA_036559705.1 Hyphomicrobium sp. | reverse complement strand
GCCAGATCGAGCACGTTGTCGATCAGGTTTGCCATGCGGCGCACACTCTTCTGCATGAGCGGCACGATGGTCTGGGCTTTACCCTGAAGCTTCTCCTTCGCCAGCAGCGAGGCGCCGGCATCGATGGACGCCAGCGGATTGCGCAGGTCGTGGCCCAGCACGGCGATGAACTGCTCGCGTAAGTCGGACGATTGACGCTCGCTGAACAGCGCCGCTTCGCTCGATGCAAGGCGCTCCTGCGCATCGACATTGAAGCTGATCAACTCGGCGAACAGCTTGAACATGCCGACGACCTGCGTGTGCTTGAGCCTGGCGGGCCTGGGATCGATGGCGCACAGCGTGCCGAAGAAGACGCCGTCGCGGCGGAAGATCGGCATCGAGATGTAGCTCTGGAAGCCGTATAGCGCCGGCGTCGGGTGGCCGCAGAAATCGTCGTCCTCGGCGACGTGATCGATGACGACGGCGTTGCCGCTGGCGCGGATGGCGTCGCAGATCGTCGTCTCGACCTTCAGCTCACCGCCGGGCTTCAGCCCGAACGCGATCTCATCGCGCACCGCGCACGCAATCCAGCGGTCCTCGGTGACACGCGCGACTGCAGCGAAACCCATGCCGGTCGTGCGGCAGCACACCTCGAGAATGGTCGGCACCGCATCGATGCTCGAGATCAGCGCTACATCGTCCTGAAGTGACTGGTCGCTAACGGGATGTACGCTCATCACTCAGGATTACTTGGCCGACGGCCTTGGCGGCATGGAGGCTTGCCGGGTGATGGGCCGTGTAGCACGTTGACTGGCAGGGGAGCTGTGGACGGACATTCCCAACATCCGCCCATCGGAATGCCTCGTCAACCAAGCCGAGCGCGCACACCTAGTCCGGAGATCCCGTAAGTACATGACCGCCGACGCCACACGCGAGCTGATCGCCACCTGGATGCGGGCCAGCATGGCGGGCGACGTCGATACGATCTTGACCCTGATGGCCGACGACGTCGTGTTTATGGTCGCCGGGCAGGAACCGTTCGGCGAGGATGCGTTCGCCGCCGCAGCGAACGGCATGCGAGAACATGCGCCTCGAAGGCACGAGCGATGTCAGTGAGCTTCAGGTGCTCGGCGACTGGGGCTTTGCGCGCACAAATCTACGGGTGACGATGACGCCGCCCACGGGCGTGCCCGTTCGCCGCCACGGTTATGCGATGACGATCTTTCGCAAAGGCGCCGATGGCCTGTGGCGCCTCGCCCGCTACGCCAATCTGCTGACCGCGGTCAATTGACCAGGAACCGAAGAGGAGAGCGCACCATGGCCGACGTCTGCACGCATCTCGATACCATCCGGCCGGTGACGCCCAGCGCCGACGGCTGCGAGGAATGCCTGAAGCTCGGCTCCGATTGGGTTCACCTGCGCCTGTGCCTCACCTGCGGCCACGTCGGCTGCTGCGATTCTTCGCGCTACAAGCACGCGACCAAGCACTTCCACCGCACCAAGCATCCGATCGTGCAGTCGCTCGAACCGGGCGAAGATTGGAAGTGGTGCTATGTCGACGAGTTGCTGATCGAGTAGCTGGAGGACGGCCAGCGGGGAACGAAGGCTGGGTGCCCGCGTTGAAGTCGACTATCGGCTCGTCCGAGTTCCGGAGAGAGCTGTTGCTCATTAAAATATGGGAGGAAGTCATGCTCAGACAAGCAATGTTTGCGGCCGTGATCGCTGCTGCGACGCTCGCATCCAGCGGCGCCAAGGCAGACAAGTCCTGGTGCACCGATACGCATATGCAGAAGATGGACGCCAAGGTGGCGGAAATGACAGATGCGGCCAAGAAGAAGTCCGCGCAGGAGCATCTCGACGCCTCGAAAGCGGCCATGAAGAGCGGCGACACCGACGGGTGCATCGCGCAGATGCAGCTCGCCCACAAGGACATGGGTATGTAGCCCTCGGCGCCCCAAAGGGACATTTGTGATAGCGGATGCGCCTGCGCTGAAGCATACATTTCCATGCACGCCGGCAACGTGGCGTCGACAATTTCGTGTTGACGGCAGAAAGCAATTGCCGTCGGCGCGGCAGCGCATAAGCCTGCATCGAAGCGCTGATTCGCCTGACGGTTCATCGATGGACACGAACCTCGATACTGCCGTTGCTCTGCCTCCGGCGCCCGTGCGTCCGACCGAGATGCCGCGGCTCCCCGATGTATTGCGCGACAACCTCGACGTCGTTTTCGTCGGCACCGCCGCGGGCCGACGCTCGGCGGCGACCGGCGTCTACTACGCGCACCCCGGCAACTACTTCTGGCGCACGCTCCGGCAGGTGGGCCTCACGCCGCGCCGCTTCGCCCCGCACGACTTCGCCAAGCTGCGCGATGTCGGCATCGGCTTCACCGATCTGTCGAAGTCCGGCAGCGGCATGGACCACGAGATCGCCGCCGGAGAGTTCGACGCTGCGGCGCTCGAAGCCAAGCTACGGCGCCACCAGCCGCGCGCCATCGCCTTCACCAGTAAGAAGGCCGCCAGCCTGTGGCTGCGCCGGCGCACCGATCGCATAGGTTATGGGCGACAGAAGCGGCGGCCGGCCGACTTCTGCGAGGTGTTCGTGCTCCCCTCCCCCTCATCGGCAGCGCGGCGCTACTGGAAGCTCGAGCCATGGCGCGATCTCGCCGATTGGTTGCGCGCGACGAAGCCCTGGCGCTTCTGAACGCTACGCTTTCAACCGCGTACGCAGGCGGTGCAACCGCGAGCAGAATTCCGCCGCCGTCAGGATCGTCTCCGTCGGATCGTCGTTGCCAAGCGGATACGTGAGCGGTGCGTTCCCCGTGGCGGCAAGCGCCGCGCGGAACTTCGGCGACTGGACATGGAGGGCCTCGAAGGCCCGATCGAGCAAGTCCTGGTAGGCATCCGACAGCCGGTCGATGGCTTCTCCGCGCCAGAACAGCGTCCCGCTCTGTTGCCAGTCGTACTGCCGCCCGCGCCCCTGCGCTTCGGCCCCCGACAGCCCGCAGATGCGCACCTGCTCTTCTGCGTCCTCGACCTTTAAGCTCTGCAGGAGCCCCTCCATCGAGGCGCAGGCGATGCCGTCGAAGGTAAATGCATGCTGAGCGAAGTTGCTGAGCGCACCGGCGGGAAACGGCGCCTTCGCCTTGATATCAATCGAGTTGGTCATGAAACGAGCCTAGCGAGCCGCGCCCCTGCCTATCAAAATCGTAACTTTGCAGGGGCCGAAAATCATGGCAGCCTGACCCCACTGTTCAACAGCTGGAAGGAGGTGATCCGATGTCGAGTGGGATCTTGAGGACGGCGATGTCGCGGTCGCTCGGGTTCATGCCGGATTTGCCTCTGGTCTGCACCTGAAGCAACAGCTGCGCAGCGCCACAACCGCTGCAATCGCCGCCGATATCTCACGGAGGCCGCCCTACGGGCGGCCTCTTTGCTTTGGGAAGGTGCCAAACTGCCGCGCGGGCTTGCCGACCGGTTGGACGCCTCCTAGATCGCCGGGAGCCAACCAGATCGGGAGACGGCCATGCAGAAAAGGCTTGAAGCAGCAGACCTTGCGGCCCAAACGGACTTGTTCGATCCGGTCCAGCTCGGGCCCTATAAGCTTGCCAACCGCATCGTCATGGCCCCGCTGACGCGGTCGCGGGCCGACGACGACGGCGTTCCTGGCGAGCTGCAAGCCACCTACTACGGCCAGCGTGCCTCGGCCGGCCTCATCGTCACCGAAGCGACCAACATCAGCGCGCAGGGCAAGGGCTACATCCGCACCCCCGGCATCTGGTCGCCCAAGCAGGTCGAAGGCTGGAAGCTGACCACCAAGGCGGTGCACGACAAAGGCGGGCGTATCTTCCTGCAGCTTTGGCACGTCGGCCGCGTGTCGCATCCAGACTTGCAGCCGGGGGGCGTGCTGCCTGTCGCACCCAGCGCCGTGCGCGCCGAGAAACAGCAGACCTACACCTACGAAGGCTTCAAACCGCTGGAGACCCCGCGGCCGCTGCAAACGGCGGAGATCCCCGGCATCGTCGCCGACTACGCTCACGCCGCCAAGTGCGCCAAGGAAGCCGGTTTCGATGGCGTCGAGATCCACTCTGCCAACGGCTACCTTCTGCAGCAATTCCTGTCTGACAAGACCAACAAGCGCACCGATCGGTATGGGGGGTCCATCGAGAACCGCACGCGCCTCGTCGTCGAGGTGGTCGAGGCGGTCACGAAAGTCTGGGGGGGCTTCCGCGTGGGCATCCGTCTTTCCCCGCTGACCAAGTTCGCCGACATCGGCGATTCAAACCCCGAGCCCGTCTATCTGTCGCTGATCGACCAGATCAATGCTTTCGATCTCGCCTACATTCACGTCATCGAGGGCGACACCGGGGGCGAGCGCCATCCCGTCGGCGGCTTTGATCTGCAAAAGCTGCGGCGCGCCTTCAACGGCCTCTACATGGCCAATAACAACTACGAGCTGGAACTCGGCATCGAGGCGCGCACCAAGAACCTCGCCGATCTCATCTGCTTCGGGCGCCCCTTCATCTCCAACCCCGACCTCGTCGAGCGGTTGCGCTCGGGCGCGCCGCTGGCACAGCCCGACCCCAACACCTTCTATGCGGGCGAGGCGCATGGGTATACGGACTACCCGACCTCCTAAAGCGGCGCTCCAATGGAAATATTGGACGTCCTACGCGCGCTCGGGAGCGCCAGGGATCGCGCTTGGCTTTCAACTGCCGATCCGCGCGGTCGTGCTTGTGTCGTCGCCCTCCGCTATGGTTCCCGCTGAGCATTGCGTGCCACGCAAGCCACAGCCCGCTCCACCGGCAACTAAGGCGGCTGGGCGAGAGTTTTTACGACTTGCCTTCGATGTCTGTCTGGTCGACGTATCGACAGTGGGCGAGGGGATTCTCGACATGAAGATGCTGCTGCTCGTTGCCGCTCTATTGCTGCCCTCCGCCGTGGCACACGCCGAGGACAGCGTCGCCAAGATCAGCACCGCGCCGGAGAGCGCCGCCGCCGCCGATCCCGCCAAAGATCACGCTGCCGCGAAGGCCGCCATCGACTGCGACGGCAAGCTCGGCGTGGCGCGCGTCGCCGAGGTCGACACAACGGGGGGCGGCGAATACGGTGAGCAGTATACGCCCAAGCCGCTGCTCGAGAAGGGCGAGGTGGTCCTTACGTTCGACGACGGTCCGCACGCGAAATTTACACGCGAAATTCTCGATGCCCTTGCCGCGCAATGCACCAAGGCGACGTTCTTTTATGTCGGCCGGATGATCAAAGAGTTTCCCGACATCGCGCGTCAGGTGCAGGCCGAGGGTCACACAATCGGCACCCACACCTATAACCATCGCAACCTCGGCGGCCAGTCGCTCGAGGGCGCCAAGTCGCAGATCGAGAGCACGATCAACGTCGCCGAGGCGACGCTGCCGAGCGGCGTCGCGCCGTTCTTCCGCTTCCCGTACCTCTCCGATCCCCAGCGTGTGCGCGACTATCTCTCTTCGCGCAACATCGCCGTCTTCGGCATCGACGTCGACTCTTTCGACTGGCGCGTACGCACGCCCGAGAAAGTGATGCACAACGTGTTTACGACGCTCGACACGACCGGCCGCGGCATCATTCTGTTCCACGACATCCACGCCAACACGGCGAAGGCGATCCCAGCCGTGCTCGCCGAGCTCAAGGCGCGCGGATTCAAGGTGGTGCACATGGTGCCGAAGTCGCGCATAGAGACGGTGGCCATGGCAGAGCCCGCTGCACCGGCGCCGCGCCGCCGTGCGCATCGCCACCGCCGCGCAAAGCGGTAATCCGCTCAGGCGCAGAACAAGCGCAGGAACGCCTCGACCTTGGCGCGGTCGTGATATTCGTCGGTGCGCACGATTAACCCGTCCTCGACCCGCATGATCATGCGAAACCTCCCGCTGAGAATCTCACCACTGCGGCGGTGCCGGTACATGAACTCGACCTGGTAACGGACCTCGTCCCCTTTGGCCATGAGGTCGAGCGGCCGATAGAGCAGATACTCGTAATCGGCGCGCATGCGGTGCAGCGCCACCTTGATGTTCTCTCGGCCGACAGTCTCGCCCGCGAACGGCAGCAGATCGCCGGAAATGTAGAGCGCGTAGACGGAATGCTCGGCGATGAACGGCAGGACGCCGTCGATGTCGCCCGCCGCCCAGATCGAGCTGAACTCCCGGACGACGTCGACTGGTGACGCACTCGCCGGAGACGCAACTTGGACGCCTGTAGCCTGTCTGCTCTTGGTATCTGAGTTCATGCTGCCCCGCCAACGCCGGCAGACTACCTCCGGCTGCAGCCGGGCGAAAGCGGATCGCGGCAACAGGCCGGTCATATTCCGATGACTGAGATTTCCTCCTATGCTGATTAAGGGCTCACCTCTTGCGAGCATCTGGTCGCGCGGAGCCCGCAGCGACCGTTACCCGATGCGGAGCGCGCTCAGCGTGCACGCTTTCGCTGCCTCCGGGCCACGGCCCCGAGTTTTGACCCGATACATCGATGAGCAAAGGGATTGTTGGTCGTTTGTCGATCCAAACTAAGACCCTTGGTCTGCTCCGCGAAGGCGCGGTCGCCGACCAGCGCGAACCGCGGGCCGACATAGCGGCGGGCAAGATGCAGCTCCAGTGGCCACGAGCTCGGCGGCGAGTTTCGCCGGAGAAAATTCTGCGTCATCCTTTTACTTAGCTGCCAAAGGACCGCCGTTAAAAACCGCGCGCGACCTTCTGCTTAGGCAGCATCGGCGATTAAGCAGGTAACGAATTGGCCGCGCGACCACAAAAAAGGACAAGGGGGGGAATCGGCGTCCACGAATGCGCCATTGAGGGTGAACACAGCGCGAGACGGCACTTACGCGAAGGATCAATTGCTTTCCAGCCGCATTTTGGCGAACTGTGCTCGCATGCATGTCGCAGGGGACAGGTGGCCTGTGGCAGTCGCGACAATTTCCGGAGGGCCGGGCAAGTGCGCTCCACCGCCTACTGACTCCAAATTCGCGGCGGGTATCTCTTCACTCTTGCTAAACGATTGCGATTAGGTGACCGCTCCTCGGCTGTGATCTCTGCGCGTCTGCCCGGAAGCATTCAGCTCCTATGCTTAAGCTTCGGGGAGGAGGGCGAAGAAACAACTGCTTAAGGGCGCTTGCGCACCACCGTTACCCCACCGGGGTCCAGCTCAGGCTTGGCGTTGATCTTGCGCGAACCGCAGACCGAGCATTTCATGTGCGTTGCAATGAAGTGCACCGGCGTATCCCAGGACAGCGGTAGCGTCGCCGGGTCCACATTGCGCTCGTGGCCACAGTCAAAGCAATGGACCCAGAGAAGCTTCTTAGCTTCGATGAGGTCACCAAGGGTGACCTGACCACTCATGATGCTCTCGTTCGATAAGCCGGGGATTCTGTGCGAGCGGCGGACGCAGCCGCAGGCAATCGAACAGGCCGATGTCCTCACGACGAAAGTTAGGCGCTGTCTGATGTTTCCGACATCTATCTAGCGCTGCGCACCTTGCACGTTAGCCGCTGGCCATGGGGCCGAATGCGATGATGCGCGCGTGATGCAGGACGACAACCAACGCTATCACGAAAAGAAGCTCCCCAACGCGAACATGCGCAGGATGGTTGCCCGCCGGCGCTGTCGCGCCTTCACCGTCGCATCAACGTTCCAGGTGAACGTCTCTAGCGGACTAACGATCTCTACGTAAACCTCGTCGCGCTGCTAATTACTCGATGACACCATGGCGTACCCAAGCCACAATCGATGCCGAAGGCTGGCTTCAAGGTGTGGCCGAGCGGTGACGCCGTTAACCTTCTCTCGTGCCGTGCATCTCGGCGTCGTTCCGCCAATGTCTTCCGGACGTGCTCCGCCGTGAGACTGGGCTATCTGTCGAGAGCAGACGGCCGCGCCAGTCTTCGACCATCGACTTCCCGCGCCTCAGCAGGGTCTTAGCGTCGCCAACCGCGAGGCGGAAAGTGAGGGAAGCTACACGGCCCTCGCGATGTCAGCTTCTGGCCCGAAGGCGGGTGCGCCTCATGTGCTCGGAAGGCAACTATGCGCGTTGGGCTTCGTCTAGGGCATCGACGGCGGGGTAGAAGACATAGCGGACCGACCCGATGACTTCGCCCCATACATGGCGCCATCCGCGTTGGCCATCAACTCGCCCGCCGAGCGTGCGTCGTCGGGATAGACGCTGATGCCGATGCTCGCAGTCACCATGAGCTCCAGCTGATCGACCGTGTGCGGCGCGCCCATGCTCTGCAGAATGCGGCGCGCCGTCGTCGCGGCATCCTCAGCTTGTCGGACCTCCGGAAGCAGGACGACGAACTCGTCGCCGCCCATACGGCTCACCGTGTCGCAATCGCGAACGCAGGAGAGCAGGCGCTCTGTCACCGACTGCAGGAGCTTATCGCCTACTGAGTGCCCTTGGGTGTCGTTGATCAACTTAAAGCCGTCGAGATCGAGGTACAGCAGCGCGATCTTGCTTTCGTGGCGGTCAGCCAGGGAGATGGCACGGTTTACGCGGTCGTCGAGCAGGACGCGGTTCGGCAGGCTGGTCAGCGGGTCGTGGTGCGCGACATGGCGCAGCCGGCGGGGCGCCTCGCGCGCCTCACTGACATCGCGGAACACGTTCACCGCGTCAGTGAAGTTGCCCTCCTTGTCGCGGATCGGTGCCATGGTGTCCTCGATCGGGACCTCCTTGCCGTCGCGGCGGACGAGGACCGCCGTCGCCGGCAGTGGCGTCAGCTCGCCCTGCCGCACGGCATCTTGCATGCGCTGCACGATAGGACGGCGCGTCGTCGCGTCGATCAACGTGAACACGTCCCCGAGGCGGCTTGCCCACCGCCTCTTCTCCCGGCCAACCGGTCAACTCCGTGCCGGCTCGATTGAGGAAAGTGACATGCCCGGCGACATCGGCGCGCATCACACCATCGCCGATCGAGGCCAGCGTGATTTGCGCCCGCTCCTTCTCGAGGTACAGCTCTGCCTCGGCTTTCTGGCGCCTGCGGACATCGCGGATGGTCCCGACGCCCGCTAAGGCGGTGAGTATCAGCCCAACGACGGTGGCGAGGCCGAGTGCATTCTGCGTGCGCAAGAAGCTTGCGTTTGCCTCCCGATCGCGCACGTCGAGAAGATTTAGCTCGTGATCCCTGAGTTCGGTTGCCAGCGTGCGGAATTGCTCGAGCACGCGCGCGCCTTCGCCGGATCGCAGAAGCTCGATGGCCCGTTCGGCGCCATAATCGCGACGGGTCGCGATGACGGCGTTGGCACGCTGTGTGAGGCGTGTTGCAAGGCGCTCGACCTCTTCATAGCCAAAGGTGACTGTCCGGAGCAGAGACGCAGCGGCGCCAGGGCCAACTCCATTCTCGGCAGCGGGGAGCTCTGAATTTTGAAGTAGTGGCCCTAGCGCGCTTGCTGACGCATTCTTGTGGTCTCGGGCGCGTCAGCCTTCCGGCCGATGATGCACAACAGGGCTTCCCCCACCCGTAAGTGGCGCAAATTGCTTGCACCAACGTGCCATCGACGTGTGCACTCTGACGTCCCAGATGTAGATTGGCCATCCCCAATTCGGGGGAGACCTACGCGATGAGGTGAAGGCGAATAGCTTGCGCAACCGCATGCGTGCGGTCGCGGACGCCAAGCTTTGCCTGAGCCTTCTTGAGATGACTGCGCACCGTCTCCTCGCCCAATCCAAGAAAGGCGGCGATTTCGCTTACGCGCTTGCCGGAGGAAAGCAGCCGCAGGACGGCGATCTCGCGCGGCGTAAGCGATGCGCCTTTCCCTAGTCGCTTGACGAAAGGAGCAATGAGTTTCTGCAGGCGAATGGCGGCAAATGTAGCGCCCAAAAACAGCAGAGCTCTCTGCTCCTGCGTCAGCCGCAACAGGACGTGACGTGACCAGTACACGATCAGCCAGCGGCCTCCGACGGGACATGACAGGCGGTCGCGCATCCCGTATTTGAGAGCAAGCTCGAACGGCCAGCGGTCAAATCCAAGCGGCTCGAGTCTTTGCATGGTCTCCGACATCGTGAACGGCGCGAGAGCAAGCCGGGCCAGCATCTCGCCTGGACCGGGGCTCCTTTGCATATGTTCGAGTTGCTCTTCCCACCAGCCCTTCGGCGCGCTCTTGTGGAGGAAGGCGGTCTTCCCGAGTTCGATACTGGTCACGTCCCCCCAGCGCAGCGGCAGCAGAAGCGCCCCCAGTACGGCAATTTGGCAGGCAGGCATTGTCACCTCATGCAGCGCGTTGAGCACCGCTTCCGGCGTCTCGAATGTGTCGACCTGATTGGTGAATTGCAGAAGCTCGGACGCGAGCGCGGTGTGCGTATGAGTTTGAATGGCGACCACGGATCGGCTCCCTGTGAAGCTGGCACTCAGGGCGGGCCGCGCGCACGGCCCGCCTTTGCCGAAGCAGCCCGATGCCGTCCGGAAGCCGGTCAGGGCATCGCTAGCCGAACCAATTTGCGCCTGCCGCCCGAACGGCGGACCTACGCAGCAACGCCAAGCGCCTTGGCAATTTCACCCAGCGTTGCCTTCTCGGCATCGCTGACTTTCTGGCCGCCGAATCCAAGCACGCCGCCCTCCGACGCCGCATCGGCGACTTTGCTGCTGATCGTGCGCAACCATTGCTTGAACGCCGCTGAGTCCTGCGGAGCCTTGCTGTCGAGGATACTCGAAGCCTCACGCAAAGCCTCCACCGAGCGCTGGCTGACGTCGCCGGCCTTGGCTCCGGCCAGGCGTGCCTTGATAGCTTCTTGGACCTTGCCGCGACCGTCGGAGGTCTCGAACTCAGCCACTACGGCTTTGATCAGCTCGCTCGCCCCGGGATCGGTCTTGGCCTTCAAGAGCGCGCTACCGCTGGCAAACGACTCTTGCAGCAACCCGATAAGGCCACTTGGATCGGCGGCAGTTACGGCCATGCCCGACAGCACGACGCTCTGCACGATCTTGCTCCATTCTTCAGGAGTAAAGTTCTGTTT
>DATBSP010000046.1:0-3183 GCA_036559705.1 Hyphomicrobium sp. | reverse complement strand
TTTGGGCTGGCGGTTGTTGCGGCAGGCTTGAGTTTCGCCCAGGCCTCGACAGCCAATGCGGTTTGTCTCGGATTTTCGGGGACCGCCGATGGTTTCGATCAGGAAACCGGCGTCAGCCGCGCGCAGCTCGCGCTGTCTGATGCCATCGCCGACTACAAGAAACAGAAGCGGCTCGGGAGCATCACCGTTACCGCCCAGCGCGCAAAGCCGCAGCCTTATTGGCGCGGCAGCGTGTGGGACGAACTCTTCTACAAACCGGACATCGTGAAATCGAACTCCTACACGATCTGCTGGCATGGCGTGGTTTCGCCGTATGTCTGCACTTCGGGCGCCAAAGTCTGCTGGTGATCCGGTAGTCCTGCATCGCGCCCCGGGTCGAGCCCCGGGGCCGATCCCATTCTCGATTGAGCCCTGACGCTTGCGGCAGCTAGTGCGCCGGCACGAGCTCGATCTTCTCCGGCTTCTTCATGATGAAGATCAGCGGGATGATGGCGAGCGTCACGACGCCGATGAACCAGAACAGATCGTTGAAGGCGAGCATCTGCGCCTGGTCGGCGATCTCGTGCGCGACCAAGGGCCCCGCTTGCGGCGAATAGGTGTTTAGTCCGTGCTGCGCCAGATAGGGCAGGAGCGCGGGGTTATACGGCGTGATATGCGCCGTGAGCTCGGCGAAATGGATTTGCGCCTGGCGCACGAACAGCCAGCTCACCACGGCGATGCCGGCCGAGCCGCCGATACCGCGCATCAGCGCGTAGACGCCAGATGCCTCGTCGAGTTGGCTTTTCGGAATGCTGGCGAAGGCCACGGCGGTGAGCGGTACGAAGAACAGCCCGGTGCCGATGCCGCCCCAGATGCCCGGGGTGGCCATGCCCCAATAATCCACATAAAGGGTGAAATGCGCCATCAGCAGTGTGCCGACGGCTGTCATGACGAGGCCGGCCGTGACGAGATAGCGCGTGTCGAACAGCTTGATGAGGATGCTGCCGGTGATGGCGAGCGTGATGGCGCTGACCACGGCGCGCGGGATGAACAGCGTGCCGGCCAAGGCGGGCGGGTAGCCGAGCAGCCGCTGGGTGAACAGCGGCATCAGCGCCATCCAGCCGAACAGGCTGATGCCGTAGGCGGTGATCGCCAGCGTACCGGCGACGAAATTGCGGTCCCGCAGCAGCGTTAGATCGATGATGTTATCGGGCTTGTTCCAGCCCCTGAGGAAGAACGCCGCGGTGGCGAACACGGCGACGATGGCGCCGACGACGATCAGGCGGGAGTTGAACCAGTCGCGCATCTGCCCCTGATCGAGCACGAATTGCAGGGCGCCAACCGCCAGCACCAAGAGGCCCATGCCGATCCAGTCGGTCTTGATGTCCTTGATCGCCCGCGACGGTAGATAGCCGATCGACATCAGAAGCGCGAACATGCCGATCGGCACATTGATGTAGAACACCGTACGCCAGGAATAGACCTCGGTGAGGTACCCGCCGAGCGCGGGCCCCATCACCGGCGCCACCATGATGCCGAGACCAAAAATGGCCAACGCCTGGCCGGCGCGATTGCGCGGGAAGACGTCGAGCAGGATGGCCTGGCTCAGGGGGACGAGCGGCGCGCCGAACACGCCCTGCGCCAAGCGGAACAGCACCATGCTCTCGAGGTTCCACGCCAAGCCGCACAAGGCCGACGAGGCGATGAAGCCGATAATGGCGGTGAGCAGAAGCCGCCTTCGCCCGAGCCATTTGGAAAGATAGCCAGTGAGCGGCATCACCACGGCGGCGGCGACGATGTAAGACGTCAGCACCCAGGTGATCTGGTCGGCCGTCGCGCCGAAGGCGCCCAGCATATGCGGGATCGCCACGTTGACGATGGTGATGTCGAGCACTTCCAACACCGCGGTCAGCACCACGGCGATGACGAGCGGGATCGGCGGCCGTTCGGGATGAGGCTCGGGGAGGGGGACCAGGCGCGGCGGCTCGGCGGGAGGTTTGCCTCCCTTGCGGCCTTTGCTGCCGCCGCCGCGCTTCGGCCGGCTCATTTTCCGCCTTCTGCCGGCGCGGTGGTGTCGATCGTGACGTCGGCGCTGGCGCCCACCCGCAACGGCTTGTCGGCATCGGGCGTGCCGGTGATACGGATGCGGATCGGGAAGCGTTGCGTGACCTTGACCCAGTTACCGGTGGCGTTCTCAGGCGGCAGCACCGAGAACGTCGCGCCCGAGCCCGCGCTGATCGACTCCACGACGCCGTCGAGCCTGGTGTCGGGATACATGTCGAGGCGGATTGTGGCGGGCTGCCCCGGCTTGATACGGGTGACATCGGTCTCCTTGAAATTGGCGTCGACCCACCAATGGCCGTCCTCGATCAGGGCGAAGGCCGGCGTGCCGGCCTGCACGATGGAGCCCGGCCGCAGATTGCTGTTGGTGACCCAGCCGCTGCCGGGGGCGGTGACATGGGTGCGCACCCGGTCGTGCGTCGCCTTGTCGAGTTGGGCCGACGCCGCGCGGAGCTGCACCGTCGGCGTGGTCACGGTCAGCTTGGCGTCTTGCGCCTTGGCGAACTCGGCCTCGGCGTCGTCATAGGCCTGCAAGGCGTCGTGCCAGGCCTTCAGCGCATCGGCGGTCGCTTGCGAGGCAGGCTCGCCGCCCTTCTGCGCGTCCTTGGCGTCGCGATATTTGCCCAGCGCGTCCTCGAGCGCGACACGCTTTTGCTCGAGCTTGTCTGCGGCGGTTTTGAGGTCGTCGGCGGCCGTGCCGCCGGCGGACGCCGCCGCGTCGAACTGCGCGCGCGCATTGCGCAGCGCTGCGTCGTAGAGCGTGGGATCGATGTCGAACAAAGGATCGCCGGCGGCGACCTTGTCGTCGTCGACCACGTAAACATGCGCGATCGGACCGGTGACTTGCGCGGCCACGCGCACGATGTTGGCGCCAGTATAGGCGTTGTCGGTCGAAGGATAGATCTCGGTATGCCGCCAATACAGCAGCACGCCACCGATGGTGACTGCCAGAAGAACGAACAGCGCCACCCAGCGATAGAGCGCGGTGTTGTTTTTCGCGCGTGCGGGTGTTTCGGTCGAAGCGTCCTGATTCACGTTTCTCTATACCTCGGCTGCGGCGGGGGCACCGGCCTCATCAGGCTCTCACGCCCGCAATTCAAGGTGAAGCACGGCAGAATGATGACGAGGCTTAAACTGGAAGCG
>DATBSP010000045.1:0-1599 GCA_036559705.1 Hyphomicrobium sp. | reverse complement strand
ACGGAGCCCGCGCGCACGTCGCCGATGGCGAAGATTCCATGACGGCTGGTTTCCAGAGGCTTGCCATTGGAGCCGGACAAGTCGTTGCCGGTAAGCACGAAGCCTTTACCATCGAGCTTCACGCCCGAGTCCCGCAGCCAGGCGGTGTTCGGGTCGGCGCCGATGAACAGGAACAAGTGCTGGATGGCGCAGCGCTGCTCGCGTCCGCTATGCCGCCAGCGGATCGCCTCGAGCCGCCCGTCCTTGCCTTCGAGCCCCGTGACCTCGGCGCTGGTCAGCACCTCGACGTTGGGGAGGTTGCCGATGCGGTCGACGAGATAGCGCGACATGGTCGCCTCGATACTGCTGCCGCGGGCGAGCAGCCATACCTTCTTCGCCCGGCTGGCGAGGTAGACCGTCGCCTGGCCGGCCGAATTGCCGGCGCCGACCAGCGCCACCTCCTGGTTGGCGCACAGGTTTCCTTCGAGCGGCGAAGCCCAGAAGTGCACGCTCGTCATCTCGAACTCATGCAGGTTGTCGACCTCGAGGCGTCGGTAGCGCGCACCGCAGGCGAGCACGACCGTGCGCGCCCTGATGCGCTGGTCGCCTTCGAGATGCAGGACGTACCCCCAGCCCTGACATTCGAGATGCCGCGCCTCGCAGGGGATGACGATGTCGGCGCCGAACTTCAGTGCCTGATTGTAGGCGCGCCCCATCAGGGCCATGCCGGAGATGCCGGTCGGGAAGCCCAAGTAGTTCTCGATGCGCGCCGAGGCGCCCGCCTGACCGCCGAACGCACGGCAGTCGAGGACGGCGACCGAAAGACCCTCGGAAGCGGCATAGACGGCCGTCGCCAAGCCGGCGGGACCACCGCCGATGATGGCGACATCGTAGAGGTGGTCCGGGTCGAGCGTCGAAACGAGGCCGAGGCAGCGGGCGAGCTCCGTCTCGGTCGGATTGCGCAGCACCTGCCCGTTTGGACAGACGATAATGGGCAATTCGGTCAGCGCGACCTGGAACCGCTCAATCAGCACCTTGCCGCAAGAATCGGCCTCGGGATCGAGGCGGTGATAGGGATGGCCATTGCGGCGCAAGAAGCCCTCAAGGCGCAGCACATTGCCATCGCCGGCGCTGCCGACGATCACCGGCCCGCCGCCGCCCGACTCGATCAGCCCCATGCGCCGCAGGATGAGCGCACGCATGATGCTCTCGCCCAGCTCCGCCTCGGCGACGAGGAGAGCGCGCAACTGCACGGTGGGGATGACGATCACTTGGACGGAATCCTGCGCGATCGCGTCAACCAGCGCCGGCCTACCGCCGAGCTGCGCAAGCTCACCCATGAAGCCGCCGGGGCCGTGCGTGACGATCAACGAGCGATGTCCGGCCTGCTGCTGAAACACGTCCACGTGCCCATAGAGCACGATCATCAGTCCGGGCGACATCTGGCCGACGCTGGCGAGCGCGTCCCCGGCCGCGAACGTCCGCAGCTCGCCGAAACGGCGGACGCGCTCGATCTCCTCGGGCGCAAGCACCGGGAACATCTGATGCCGGCGCGTTTCGATAATCGTCTGGTTCGCCATCTCTCGCCTCAGATCGATTGTGACTGACAACAACACATGG
>DATBSP010000044.1:0-63415 GCA_036559705.1 Hyphomicrobium sp. | reverse complement strand
ACCGCGGCAATCGCCGCCATGAAGACAAGGCCGACCATGGTGACGCCGAGGCCGCCCAGGCCGAGACCGAGCGAATCCGAAAAGTTCGCCGCGAAGGCGCGCGACGCCGTCGATGCCGAGGTGATGCCCGAGCACATGACGCCGAAGGCGATGAGGAAAGTGACGAAATGGATGCCGAAGGCGCGGTGCGCATAAAGCGCCGCGCCGGCGGCCTTGGGATACTTGGTGACGAGTTCGAGGTAACTGAACGCGGTGAGGAGCGCAACCCCGAAGGCTACGAGAAATGGCAACCAGACGGCGCCGCCGACGTGCTTGGCCACTTGCCCGGTGAGCGCATAGATGCCGGTGCCGAGAATATCGCCGACGATGAACAGCAAGAGCAGCCACGGGCCCATGACCCGGTGCAGCGACGGTTCGGCCGAGGATGCCGAAGACGTCTGCCGCTTGTCGTCGGCCCCGGTCATCGCGCTCCCCCCATCAGCTAACGCGAGTGTGAGCAGGGTAAGCGGTCAACGTCAACGCCCGACCGCCACGTGGTGCCGTTGCGCAACCTCCCGCAGCGCCTCTCTCAGCGACCGTGGCTGGCGGCGCTTTTCGATGAGATCGGCAAAAGCGAGCAGGAACGGCATCGTCCACACGGGCAAGAAAGCGCCATGGTCTAACCCGCCACTGTCGCCTCGGCCCGGGTCCCCCTGCGGCGATGCGTTCATCTATTCTCGTACGGCCGCGTGAAAACGACAGGTAGAGCCCGCCTATCTCTATCGGCGTACGTTCGGCGCCACGCCGTCGAACCGGCGCGCCGCGCGCAAATAGTGCGGCAACGCAATCGTCAGTGCTGATGCGTCATCCCGGCAACAGACCGGGATGACAATTCTTTGGTGGTTAGCGCGAAGCTGCGGCGCCGCCCGAACGCTGGCGTTTGCCGCCGCCGCCCTTGCCGCCGCGCGCATCGGCGTTGCGCTGGGGACCGCGATATTTGCCGGAACCGTTTCCAGCCCCGTTGCCGCCGCCGCTGCGTGTGCCGCCATTGCGATGGCCGGCGTGCTTGTGTCCGCCGTTGCCGTTCGCGCCGTTGCGATGGCCGCCGGCATGATGGCGATGTCCGCGCTCGCCGCCGCCAGCCGCGGCGGTGCTGACCAGAGTTGCATCGCCCGTGCGGTCGCTCGCCGGGATAGTCTGACGCGTCAGGCGCTCGATGTCGCGCAGGAAGGCGCGCTCGTCTCCCGAGCACAGCGAGATGGCGATCCCCTCGGCTCCGGCGCGTGCCGTGCGGCCAATGCGGTGCACGTAGCTCTCCGGGATGTTCGGCAGCTCATAGTTGACGACGTGCGTCACCTCGTCGATGTCGATTCCGCGTGCGGCAATGTCGGTCGCGATGAGGCCGCGGATGCGCCCGTTACGGAACTCCTGCAGTGCCGCCTCGCGCTGGCGCTGGCTCTTGTTGCCGTGAATGGCGGCAACGAGGATACCGGCGGCCTCCAAATGGCGCGCCACCTTGTCGGCCCCGCGCTTTGTGCGGGTGAACACGAGCGTGCGCTTCATCGCCGGGTCGGCGAACAGTTCGACCAGCAGCGAGTGCTTCTTCTGCGGCTCGACGTGGATGACGCTCTGCGTGACGCGATCGGCGGTCTTGGCGACAGGCGTCACCGACACGCGCAGCGGATCGCGCAGCATCTCGGCGGCCAGCGCCCCGATCTCGCGCGGCATAGTCGCCGAGAAGAACAGGCTCTGACGGCGCTGCGACAGCTTGCCGAGGATTTTGCGGATCGGCGCGATGAAGCCCATGTCGAGCATCTGATCGGCCTCATCGAGCACGAGAACCTCGGTGCCCGACAGGTTCACGCTGCGCTGCTCGAGGTGATCGATCAGGCGCCCCGGCGTGGCGACGAGAATGTCGACGCCGCGGCTCATGGCATTGACCTGCGGGCGGAACGGCACGCCGCCATACATCGTGGCAACAGTGATACCGGCGTGCTTGCCGTAGACGCGGAAGCTCTCGGCGATCTGCGAGGCGAGCTCACGCGTCGGCGACAGCACGAGCACGCGCGCGCCACCACGCAAGGCGGGGCGGCGGTCGGCGGCCAGGCGATGCAGGATCGGCAGCGCGAAGGCGGCCGTCTTGCCGGTGCCCGTTTGCGCGATGCCCATGAGGTCGCGACCGGCGAGCACGCCGGGAATGGCCTGCGCCTGAATGGGGGTTGGCGTTGTATAGCCCTCGGCGTCCAGCGCCTTGAGCAGCGAAGCGTTCAAGCCGAGCTCGGCAAACGTCGTCGTAGTGGTGGTGGTCAAATGCATATCTTTCATGCTTGGGAGCCACGCGCGCGGACAGCGGTCAAGCGGAATGCTTGCCGTGCGCGAGCAAACGCGGCGGTACTGGAAAGAGCCCCGCGTGGCCTGGGCTCAAATGGAAAAGGAGGTCAGAGGCGCTCAACAGGAGGACAACAAAGCGGCCGTAAGGATTTAAGCCTGGGGCCTCGAGACGTTGTCCGTTCACGCGGCTGGAGCGCCGATGGCCGCTCGAGATTGCCTCGAACGATGTTCGCCATATGGCATGTTCGCGGAATGGATACAAGGTGCGTGTTGTCGCTAGGCCTATTTGCAGGAGATCGCGGTCACCTTCTCTAGGCCCCACCAGGCGTCCATCCGCTCGTAAACCTTGCCGGTGGCAGTGACGATCTTGCCCGCCTTGCAGGTACCCAGCGTAGGTTTCGGCACGCCTGTGAGGAAAGTAAAGCAGTGGTCGGCCGCCGAGTTGTCGAGCGTGATGAAGACAGCCTTGGGATCGTCCTCCTCCGGCTCGACCATGTCGATCTTCGCCGTCATCGTGACCTTCTCGCCGGCCTTGTCCTGCAGCTCGCGATATTTGCACTCGCGTGCAGACAGCGAGACGGAAGCGGCGATGGTGAGAGCGATGACGAGCAGGAAGACGTCTAGACGCACGGATACCTCCCTCGATGGATTTGACCGCCGGCGACATCCGCCGCCCGCGGCGCACGGACAATCACGCGCATTTCGCGGATTCGAGCAAGCTCCACGGACAAGAGCTGGCGGTATCGTCCTGAATTCGCGGGGAGACTTGTGCACGGCGCGCCTCCATTCCGCACTGCATTGTAGAGGTCATTTCCGGCTGCCTCGTCATCAATAGGGGTTGGGAGCCCTCATGGGCGCAGCTCATCAGAGCATCGCGGTCCGCGTTCGCCTAAGGAGCGCATTGCCTTGCGCCGCACTTCCAGTTTCTAATCTACGCTTGGGACGCGGAGGATTGCATGCGCTCAACCATCATCACCGTCACGGCCGTACTATGCGCATGCCTTTGTGCCGCTGCGGTGCCGGCCGCCGCGGCGCCGCGTCCCCTGCTGCACTCAGCCTCGACCGCACCCGCCGACGCCAAGCCGCTGTCGGCCAAGGATGCCGGCGCGCGCTACGGCGAAGCGGCGGGAGCCGCCCTCGTCTGCTACGGCCTGCGTATCACGCCGCAAGTTGCGGAGTTGCGCGCCCGTTATCAGGGCGCCGATCTAGCCGAGTTCGACGCCCAGGCCGGCAAGATCCTGGAAGCTTGGCGCGGTACCCTAAATTGCGAGCAAGCCGACGGTCCCAACGATTGCAAGGTGTCGCAGCAGTGGAGCTGCCGGCAGGCGTTGCAGGAGATTGGGCCCAGCGGCTCGGCCGTCCGCGGTCTGGTCGAACCCAAGGAATAGCCACGTGGCCGCATTTCGCGGCCCGCACCTCCGCTACCTGATACATTGACCGTAGCTCGCGCGTTATCGCCGCAGACCCAACGCGTTTCCGCGAGGACGCAGATGCATAGGATGTTTGTGGCGACTGTTGCGATCCTCGCCGGCGCCATCGTCGTGCGGGCGCAAGACGCACCGCACGACTTCAAGCAGGATACACCGCCCGTCGCCGGGCAGATCGTCGAGACCCCGCGCGATAAACTGCGCCAGGCCCCGATCCCGTTGCGGAAACTCCGCGCCGACGAGATCGGGCTGCCGACCAGTGGCCCCAAGGGCATCGTGCGGGCATCGCGCAATGACGAGCGCTACGCGCCGCCCGCCGAGCGTTGACGCTTGGCACCAGTGTCTGACGCCAACGTCCTCAGCCGCCGCTCACGCGCCGGCGCCGCTCGGTCAGGCTGAGCGGCGCATTGGCAGCCGCGCGGCGCTGCTCGTGCGGGAACAACGCGCGCGGCGCCGCAGCACCGTTGATTGAGCCGTCTGACTCGTCCCGGATGTTGCTGGTCGCCTCGCGCCAATCGCCGGCGATCGGAACGTACATCGGTTCCGCCTCGATGGCGGTAGCCGGACGCGGCAATTGAAACATCCCGATGCTCGAAGCCAGTCCCTGCAGCTCGCCGAGAATGGCGCAGCGTCGCGCCTCGTGCTCGGTGGCGATGCTCTGCACGTCTTGCAGGAGCTGTTCATCGAGTCGGTTCAGCGCCTCGCTCAGCGCTTTGACGAGCGTCTCCTCCTGCGTGGCGGTCTCGGCAATTCTGATGTGCATTTCTTCGAGTTGCTGTAGCAGCTGTCGCATTCGTGGCCCCCTCGTGGTCCTGGCGAATCAAAACCCGAGTGTGATTTGGCCATCCGTTCGGGCCGGAAATGAGGTGAGAGCGCGCCGCGCGCGAAACTGTTCAGGAGGTCAAACCGCCTGGGAGAGCGCAGATAGCGCGGCACCGGCGCGGCGGGCGTGTGCGATCAGCCGTTCTTTTTTCTCGGCCGCAACGCGCACGCGCACGCGCACCTCGCCGCTGTCGAGTGCCTCGCGCGCCTGCACCTCGGCTTCCTCGTACAGCCAGTTCAACAGCCGCCCCTCGTGCGCGGGAACGACAAGCTCGAGAATAGCGTCGCCGCGTCCCAGGCGCTTGTCGATGTCGGCGAGCAGCGCCTCTATCCCCTCCCCGGTCACTGCCGAGACGAGCACCGGCGGACGCTCTGTCCAGCGGGCCGCGCTCACCGCTTCCTCGCGCGTCACCGGGCTCAACAAGTCGACCTTGTTCCACACCTCGAGGATGTCCCCGTCGGCGGCGAGCGTATCGATGCCGAGATCGGCCAGCACGGCTTCGACGTCGCGCCCCTGGCTATCGGTCTCGGCATGCGAGATGTCGCGCACGTGCAGGATAAGGTCGGCCTCGATCACCTCCTCGAGGGTCGCCCGGAAGGCGGCGACCAGCATGGTCGGCAGATCGGAGATGAAGCCCACCGTGTCGGAGAGGATGATGCGCCGGCCGCTCTTCAGGCGGACCTCGCGCATGGTCGGATCGAGGGTCGCGAACAACTGATGCTTAGCGAAGACTTCGGCACCAGTGATGCGGTTGAACAGCGTCGATTTGCCGGCGTTGGTGTAGCCGACGATAGCGACCACCGGGTACGGCACGCGGCGGCGCCCCTGGCGGTGCAATTCGCGCGTGCGCACCACGACCTCCAGATCCTTGCGGATGGCGATGATGCGCTCGTCAATCATGCGCCGGTCGAGTTCGATCTGCGCTTCACCGGGGCCGCCGAGGAAGCCGTAGCCTCCGCGCTGGCGCTCCAAGTGCGTCCAGGTGCGCACGAGGCGGCTCTTCTGATACGAAAGATGCGCCAGCTCGACCTGCAGGCGCCCCTCTTTGGTGCGCGCGCGCCGCCCAAAGATTTCCAGGATCAAGCCGGTGCGATCGAGCACCTTGGCGTTCCAGGCGCGCTCTAGGTTGCGCTGCTGAATGGGCGAGACCGGATGATCGATGATGGCGAGCGCGACGTCGTGCGCGGCGATCAGCGCTTTGAGCTCGTCCACCTTGCCGGTGCCGAACAACGTCGCCGGGCGCGGATTGGCCACCGGCACGAGCATGCTTTCGACGACATCGAGGTCGATCGCCTCGGCTAGGCCGGTCGCCTCCCGCAGGCGATCTTGCGGCGAGTGCAGCGGCGCCGTCCGCGAAGGGCCGCTTTGCTGGTCAACGCTGGAGCGCGCCGGCCGTTTCAAGTCCGGAACGAGCACGAGAGCGCGCGCACCGCTTGCACGCCGCCCATCTTCGCCTGCGATGTCTGTCGTTATGTCTACGCGTTCGTCGATCTGTGCCGTCCGAGCTTAGGCCTCGGTCGTCTCGGTTTCCATGAGATGGACCGGTTGGCCGGGCATGATGGTCGAGATCGCATGCTTATACACGAGCTGCGAGTGACCGTCGCGCCGCAAGAGCACACAAAAGTTGTCGAACCAGCTCACGATTCCCTGGAGCTTGACGCCGTTGATCAGAAAAATGGTCAGTGGCGTCTTGTTCTTGCGCACGTGGTTCAGGAACGTGTCCTGGAGATTCTGGACTCGATCTGCGCCCATTGTTTTTATCCGCCTGTTCTAGGTCTGCGTAGGGGTAGCTTAGCCACTTCGGCGTGCGAAACCCGGTGACTGTAATACAATAACATTATGCCGCACTGCACCCTAAAATGTATACCAAGTCCATCGTCAAAAAGAAGCGATTCAGGCGCTCGAAATGGCGGCAAACTGGTGAAATTTCAAGCGCAGGCGGCGGGCGACCGGGCCGGGTTTGCCGCCACCGACGGTGTGTCCGTCAATGCGAACGACGGGCATCACGGTCTGCGTCGCCGATGTGATGAAGGCTTCGCGCGCCGCGTACGCTTCCGTGAGCCGGAACGGGCGCTCGATCAGGGATAGTTTCTCCTCCTTGAGCTCGTCCAGAAGCGTCGCTCGCGTCACACCGGGGAGAATATCGGCACCCAATTGCCGAGTGATGACAGCACCCGACGCATCCACAATCCAGGCGTTGCTTGAGGCGCCCTCAGTGACGCAGCCGTTCGCGTCGACAAACCAAGCTTCGCGCGCGCCGTCCTTGCGGGCGGCTTCCTTGGCGAGACAGGCCGGCAGTAACATCACTGTCTTGATGTCGCAGCGCTCCCAGCGGATGTCGGGCATCGATTTAACGGCGATGCCGGTCAGCGCCACCGTGTCGAGCCGCGTCGGCGATATCGAGCGGGCGAGACACACGATCGTTGGCGTGACATCGGCTTCGGGGAAGTAGAACTCCCGCGGCCCGGCGCCGCGTGTCACCTGCAGATAGACGAGACCGTCGCGCACACGGTTACGGCGGATGACCTGCCGCATAATGTGGCCGAGCGCGGCAGCGTGCATGGGTTGCGCGATCTGCAGCTCGGAAAGCGAGCGCGTCAGCCGCGCCATGTGGCGCGCCTCGTCGACAAGATGGCCGCTGCGCACCTCGCACACCTCGTAGATGGCGTCGGCGAACTGGAAGCCGCGATCTTCAACGTGCACCGCCGCTTGCGCGTAGGGCACGTAGCGGCCGCTGACGTAGACGATCCGGCTCAAAGAGGTCCCCGCAGGCGCTGGATCAACTAGTTATGCCTGGCGCACTTCCATGCCGCGGTGTTCCGAGGAGACGCCCAGCGCCCGCAGCTTGCGGTGCAGGGCCGAGCGCTCCATGCCGACGAACTCCGCCGTGCGCGAGATATTGCCGCCGAAGCGGTTGATCTGCGCCAGGAGGTACTCGCGCTCGAAGATCTCGCGCGCCTCGCGAAGCGGCAACGACATCAGGTGCTCGGCGCCGCCGTTGACGGGCAACGGCACGTTTGAGCCGATTTCCTCGGGCAGCATTTCCGCGGTGATCACGGTCGTCGGATCGCCGCCGGCAAGGATCATGAGGCGTTCAATGTTGTTGCGCAGCTCGCGCACGTTGCCCGGCCAATCGTGCGCCTGCAGCACGGCAATGGCATCCTCGCCGATGCGCCGCGGGGCAAGGCCCGACGCGCTGCTGAGCTGGCCGACGAAATATTGGATCAGGTCGGGGATGTCCTCGCGCCGCTCGGCGAGCCCCGGCACGCGCAACGGTACGACGTTGAGGCGGTGGTACAAGTCCTCGCGGAAGCGACCCTCGGCGATCTCGCGCTCGAGGTCGCGGCTGGTTGAGGTAATGATGCGCACGTCGACGGCCACCTTCTGGCTGCCGCCAAGACGCAAGAATTTCTGCTCGACGAGCACGCGCAGGACCTTGCCCTGCGTCTCGATGGGCATGTCGGCCACCTCGTCGATGTAGAGGGTGCCGCCGTGCGATTCCTCGAGCGCGCCCACTTTGCGCGGCCCGCCGCCGGTGCGGTCCTCGGTACCGAACATCTCCTCCTCGACACGGTCCGGCGCCATGGCCGCTGCGTTGAGGACGACGAACGGGCCCTCGGCGCGCGCCGATTTCATATGGATGACGCGCGCGGCGAGCTCCTTGCCGGAGCCGGAGGAGCCGCGAATGAGGATGCGGCTGTTGGTCGGCGCCACCCGGTCGAGCGCATTGCGCAGCTGGTTGATGGCCGGTGACTTGCCCACCATGTCGGCGCTGAAGCTCGAACGCTCGCGCAGCTCCTTCACCTCGCGCTTGAGCTGCGAGGCTTCCAGCGCGCGCAGCGTGACGAGGATGAGGCGGTCGGCCTTGAACGGCTTCTCGATATAGTCGTAGGCGCCGCGCTTGATGGCGGTGACGGCCGTTTCGATGTTGCCGTGGCCGGAGATGATGACGACCGGCAGGTCGGGATAGGTGCGCTTGATGTAGGACAGCACCTCGAGGCCGTCGAGCCGGCTGCCCTGCAGCCAGATGTCAAGCACCACGAGATGCGGCCGGCGCTCCTCGATGGCCTTCAGGGCCTCGTCGCTGTCGCGTGCGAGGCGGGCGTTATGACCTTCGTCCTCGAGAATGCCTGCGACGAGGTCGCGGATGTCGGCCTCGTCGTCGACGATCAGGATATCTGCAGCCATCGTTCAAAGCTCCTTGGGTCGATATCGTCAGGCCTGGTGGGCCGCGGCTTGTTCAGTTGGCGAATGCGGTGTCGGCGGGCGTGTCGGCCCGTGCACATTGACGAGCGGCAAGGTAATGCGGACGAGTGCGCCGTGGTCACGACCAGGCGCCGGTGGTGCGTCTTCGAGGGACAGCGTGCCGCCGTGCTGCTCGGTGATCTTCAGCACCATGGCAAGGCCGAGGCCGGTGCCCTTGTGGCCCTTGGTGGTGACGTACGGCTCGAGCAGGCGCGCGCGGTTCTGCTTGGGCAGGCCGATGCCGTTGTCGATCACCTCGATGGTGACGCGGTCGGACTGCGGCGTGACGATCGTCTCGACGCGGCCTTTCCAATTCGCATCGCTCTTCACGGCGGCCTCGCGAGCCATTTCCACCGCCTCGCTGGCATTCTTGACGAGGTTGGTGACGGCGCGCGTGATCAGGCGCCGGTCGAACGACATCAGGAGCGGCTTATCGGGAAGGCGCAGCTCGTAGTGGATCTCCGAATGGCCCTCGCGGAACAGCACCACCGGCTCCTGCACGGCGTGGCGCAGGTCGTGCGAGCCCATCTCCGGCTTGGGCATGCGGGCGAACTCGGCGAACTCGTCGACCATGGTCTTGAGATCGGTGACCTGACGTTCGATGGTCATCGTCAGCCGGTCGAACGTTTCGCGGTCCGTCGTGATGCTCTTGGCGTACTTCTTGCGCAGCCGCTCGGCGGCAAGTTGTATGGGGGTGAGCGGGTTCTTGATCTCGTGCGCGATGCGCCGGGCAACGTCGGCCCAGGCTGCCGTGCGCTGGGCGACGGCAAGATCCGTCACGTCGTCGAAAGTTAGAACCGAGCCGACGTCGCCGCCGCTTGAGCGCTCGCGCGTCACCACCACGGCGAACGTGCGCTCCTCGCCCCCGACGTAGAAAGTCACCTCTTCCTGCGAGCGCGGCTTGAGTATGTGATCGTCCTGCCGGTCGAGAATGGCGCCGAACAGCGGTATGGCATCCTTGAGCTTCTTGCCCACGAGGTCGCCCTCGACCAGCCCGAGCAGATCGCTGGCAGCGCGGCTGACGAGGGTGATGCGGTCCTGGCTGTCGAGGCCGATGACGCCAGCTGATACGCCCGACAGCACCGCCTCCATGAAGTGACGGCGCTCGACCAGCTGATCGTTGGCGGTGACAAGCGCATCGCGCTGGTTCTTCAATTCGCGCGTCATGGTGTTGAAGGTCTGCGACAGGCGTCGGAGGTCACCCTCGCCGCGTTTCTCCGGCAGCTCGATCTGCAGGTTGCCGGTCGACACTTCCTGCGCTGCGCCGATGAGGCGGCGAATGGGCGCCACGAAGCGTCCCGCGAACCACAGACCGACCCAGATGGCGGCGAGCACCGCCGTCATCGAGATCATCAGGTACATGAGCCCGTGGGCAACCTTCAGACCCCCGCGCGCTTTACGCAGTCGGTTGAACTCATCGACGTTCTGGGCGGTGAGCTGCAGATGCTCGATGACCTTGGGGCTGACCTTGCGCGTCACGTAAAGATATTTCCCCGGATACCCCTCGAGCTTGGCCACGGCGCCGACGCGAAACGTTTGCGAGCTGGGCTCTAGCAGCGCAACCTGCCCGGCAGCGGCTTGCTCCAGCGCGCTCATCGGCGGAACGATGTACGGCAGTTGGCTGTCGGCGCTCGTCTCGATGACCGGCACCCCATCGCCGTCGATGATGTATGCGGAGGGCAGATCGCGCAGGCCGGCCTGAACCATGACAAGGCGCTGCAGCCGCGTCGGGTCGCCCGCCGTGGAAGCCGCGGCCATGTCGAGGTCACGAGCCATGTTGACGATGTCGGTGCGGATCACCTGACCGTGCTCGTCGAGGTAGGCATTGGCGACGTCGCGCGAACTCAGCACGATGGCGCGCGTACTAGTGGCGAACCAACCGTCGAGCGAGCGTGAGAAGGTGATGGTAGCGCCGATCGCCAGGAGCAGCGTCGGCAGCGCGGCGATGATCGAGAACAGGGCGACGATGCGAATGTGCAGCCGGGCGCCGGGTGTCCGCTGCCGCCAGGCGCGGGCTAGGCCGATGATCTGCCAGGTCAGCAGCGCGATCATCGCGATGATGAGCACGATGTTGAGCGCCAGCACGCTCAGCACCACCTCGTTGCGCGGGGTAATGGGCGTCAGGCCGGTGAGGATCAGGTAGGTAGCGAACGCCGAGACCAGCGACAGCAGCACGAGGCTGAGGCCGATCCAGAATGCCCGGTCGCCCGGATTGAGAGCCGACGGCCCCTCATCCAAGCTATGGCCTCGCTGCGGTGCAACCTGCAGGGCCGGCATCAGCGAACTTTCGATAACGGCCGGGGGAGGCCAGTTTCATTGAGACCACGCTAAGTGGCGGCCCGCGATTTCGTGATCACAGCAAAACAACAGACTGTGACATTTTCGCGACGTGGCCAATTGGTAACGCCGGTCGCGGCCCGGCGCAAGCGCGCGCAGCTTACGACTTGGATTTGAAGGGGAGAACCGCGTGCAGGCTAGCCCTGCGGAGTGCGGAAAACGCGGATGTCCAAGGCTCTGATGCGGGAGCGCAGAGTGTTGCGGTTCAATCCCAACAGCTCCGCGGCGCGGATCTGATTTCCGCGCGTGGCGGCAAGCGCAGCGGTCAGCAGCGGTAACTCTACTTGGCGAATGACGCGGTCATAGAGACCGGGCGGCGGCAGATCCTTGCCGAAGCCGGCGAAGTATCCGGCGAGGTAGCGCTCGACTTGCTCGCTCAAGTCCCGCGCGTCGCCGTTGCCGGCGTCGGACGTCTTGTCAGGCATCGCCTCGACCAGCTCTTGCTCGATGATTTGGCTGGTCAGCGTGTCCTGCGTGTAGAGCGCAGCCAGGCGGCGAACGAAGTTTTCCAATTCGCGGATATTGCCCGGCCACGGGTGCGCTTTGAGACGGTCGATAGCGGCGGCCTCGATTGACTTCTGGCCGAGCCCTTCGCGTGCCGCCTGGCGCAGAAAGTGGCGCACGAGATCGCCGACGTCCTCGAGACGCTCGCGCAGCGGCGGAATGCGGATCGGCACGACGTTGAGGCGGTAGAAGAGATCCTCGCGGAACAAGCCCTGGGCGATCTGCGATTTGAGATCGCGATGCGTCGCGGCGATGATGCGCACGTTGGTCTTGATCGGCGTGCGCCCGCCGACGGTCGTGTATTCGCCCTCCTGCAACACGCGCAAAAGCCGCGTCTGCGCATCGAGGGGCATATCGCCGATCTCGTCGAGGAACAGCGTTCCGCCCTCGGCCTGCTCGAAGCGGCCTTGCGTGCGCGTCTGCGCGCCGGTGAAGGCGCCTTTCTCGTGGCCGAACAGCTCGCTTTCGACCAGCTCGCGCGGGATGGCCGCCATGTTGATCGGCACGAACGGCCCCTGGCGGCGGCGGCCATAGTCGTGCAGGACGCGGGCGACCAGCTCCTTGCCGGTGCCGCTCTCGCCGTTGATCATTACCGTGAGGTCGGTCTGCGTCAGGCGGGCGAGGACGCGATAGATCTCCTGCATTGCCGGCGAGCGACCGATGAGCGGCAACTCCTCGCTCTCGATCTCTTGCGTCGGCCGCTGCAGGCGACGGCCCGGCTGCGTCAGGGCGCGGCCGACGACGGCAACCATCTCGTTGAGATCGAATGGCTTGGGCAGGTACTCGTAGGCGCCCTTCTCGGCCGCGGTGAGAGCCGTCATCAGCGTGTTCTGCGCGCTCATGACGATGATCGGCAGATCGGGGCGGATCTTCTTGATGCGCGGGATCAGGTCAAAGGCGTTCTCGTCCGGCATTACGACATCGGTGAGGACCACGTCGCCTTCCCCTTGGCTCACCCAGCGCCACAACGTAGCGGCATTGCCAGTGGCGCGCGGCGCGTAGCCGGCACGCGCCAGCGCCTGATTGAGCACGGTGCGGATCGCGGTGTCGTCGTCGGCAATGAGGATGGTGCCACGGGCCATAGATTACCTCGGGCTCGAGCGGGAGTTCGGGGCGGACGGGTGGTCCTGCATCGGCAGCAGGACGCGGAAGACGGTGCGCTTGGGCTCGCTATCGAGCTCGATGATGCCGCCATGGTCGTTGATGATCTTGGCGACGAGCGCGAGGCCGAGGCCGGTGCCGTACGGCTTGGTGGTAACGAACGGATCGAATAGGTGCTCCTTCAGGTGCTCGGGAACGCCGGACCCGTTGTCCTCGATCTGAATCATCAGCGGCAAGCTGATGCGCGTGTTGGATCCCTGCACGGAGAGGCGCACGCCGGGACGGAACGACGTTTGGATGACGACGCGGCCCTGCCCCCTGTTGTCGCCGATGGCCTCGACGGCATTTTTGACGAGGTTGAGGATCGCCTGCACGAGCTTGTCACGATTGCCCGGCACCGGGGGCAGCGAAGGGTCGTAGTCCTCGATGAAGCGGATGCCACGGCCGAAGCCCGACTCGCACAACCGGCGCACGTGATCGAGCACGTCGTGAATGTTGACAGGCTCTTTCGACAGCGGGCGCTCGTCGCCGAAGACTTCCATGCGATCGACGAGATTGCGGATGCGGTCGGTCTCCGAGCAGATCAGCTGCGTCAGCGCGCGGTCGGCGTCGGTAAGGTTTTGTTCGAGCAGCTGTGCGGCGCCGCGGATGCCGGACAGCGGGTTCTTGATCTCGTGGGCAAGGACCGCGGCGAGGCCCGATACCGAGCGTGCCGCGGCGCGATGCGTGAGCTGGCGCTCGATCATCTGCGCCATGTTGCGCTGCTGCAGCATCAGTACGACGAGCCCCGGCTGGTCCTGCATTGGGCCACCATAAACGTCGACCAGCTTGGGGCTTTGAAACTTCGGCCCGGCGACCTCGACACCATACTCGTTGACGGAAGAACCCGAGGTGCGCACCTGGTCGACGAGTGCCATGAGCGGACAGCCGAATGCGACGACCTCGTCGAGCTTGATGCGCTTCAAAAGCGCGATGCCGCTCGACAGGAACGCCTCTGCCGCCGAGTTGGCGAAGATGATGCGGTTCTCTTCGGCCAGCACGATGATCGGGTGTGGTAGCGCCATGAGCAGCAGGTCGTGCTCCACGGGCCTGCGGGCCGCAGCAGGTGGGCGGGTAGCGGTGGCGGTCTTGCTCATGCGGCCGCCTCGCGCGTGTCATCGTAGAAGGAGGCCAGACCTTGCAGCACGCGCGCGGGATTATTCTCGGTGCACAGCTGGCGGCGCCACGCCTTCACCGTGTCGGCGGCGCGCCCGCTTTTTTCCAGGTACCAGCCGATGTGCTTGCGTGCGTTGCGCAGGCCGAGCGGGGCGCCGTAGTGGGCGAGCATCGCCTCGACGTGCTGGCCGGCAATCTCCGCCTGCTCGGAGAGCGAGGGTGGGGCGGGCAGCTTGCCGGTTGCCAGGTAGGCGGCAATGCGGCCCGGCAGCCACGGCGCGCCATAAGCGCCGCGGCCGATCATGACACCGGTGGCGCCGGAAGCCTTCAATGCGTCGACAGCGTCCTCGGCCGACGTGATGTCGCCGTTGACGATGGCGGGAATGGAGACGGCGCTCGTTACCTCACGCACGGCGCTCCAATCCGCGCGGCCCTTGAAGAACTGGCAGCGCGTACGTCCATGCACGGTGATCATCTTGACGCCGGCGGCCTCGGCACGCTTGGCTAGTTCCGCCGCGTTGCGGCTTTTGTCGTCCCAGCCGAGCCGCATCTTCAGGGTGACGGGCACGCGCACGGCGCGCACGACAGCCTCGATGAGCGATAGGGCATGGTCGAGGTCGCGCATAAGCGCACTTCCCGAGAGCTTGCCGGTGACCACGCGCGCCGGGCATCCCATGTTGATGTCGACGATGTCGGCGCCCATCCCCTCGACGATGCGCGCACCTTCCGCCATCCATTCGGCTTCGCGTCCGACGAGCTGAATGACGAACGGGGAAAGCTCGCGGCCCTGCGCGCGGCGCATGACGTCGGCGCGCTGGCGCACAAGCTCTTCGCTCGCCACCATCTCGGAGACGACGAGGCCGGCGCCGAGCCGATGTGCGAGGCGACGGAACGGCAAGTCGGTCACGCCGGACATCGGCGCGAGAAGAACCTGGTTCGACGCACTAAAACCCCCGATGGTGAGGGCGCCGGTAGGCGACGTCATCACAACCCTGTGATATGCTTAGTAATTAGGCAATACAGAATGATGCCCTTCATTTGGGCAGAATATGTGGTTGCGGATCATTTCGCAAGCGCGAACAAGCCTGTCCACAATTGCCCAAAAACGCCATTCTGGCTAAGCAGGCCGGGGCTTTCCTTACGGGTGCGACAATGACGACGACGGCGGCGGTTATCGTTGCAGCTGGCCGCGGGTCGCGGGCGCGGAGCGGCAGCGACGTCCCCAAGCAGTACCTACCACTGGCTGGGGAGCCGGTGCTGGCGCACTCACTGCGCGCTTTGACCCTGCATCCGCAGATTGAGGCAGCCGTGGTCGTTATTGGCCGCGAGGACACCGAACTCTATGACAGGGCTGCGGCTCCGTTCGCCGAGCGCCTGCTGCGCCCGGTGCCAGGCGGCGCAACACGCCAGGCCTCGGTGCTCGCTGGCCTCGAAGCGCTGGGCGCTCGCGGGCCTGATCGTGTTCTCATTCATGACGCAGCGCGCCCGTTCGTTGATGCCGGTCTGATCGGCAGGCTGATTACCGCCCTCGACACGAGCCCCGGTGCCATCGCCGCCGAGCCGGTCAGCGATACACTGAAGCAGGCCAACGCTGATGGCACCATCGCACGCACCGTCGACCGTGACGGTTTGTGGCGCGCACAGACGCCGCAAGCGTTCCAGTATGCCGCGATCCTCGATGCGCATCGCCGCGCCGCGGCCGCCGGACGCGCCGACTTCACCGACGATGCGGGACTGGCCGAATGGGCCGGCCTCGCCGTCAAGCTCGTCGCCGGCAGCGCCCGCAATATGAAGCTGACGACTGCCGCCGACATCGCGCTTGCCGAGCGCCTGCTGTCGCCGGCCCCTGCCCTGCTCGAGCCGCGCAACGGAAGCGGCTTCGACGTCCACCGCTTTGCGCCGGGCGATTATGTGTGGCTGTGCGGCATAAAAATCGCCCATACACACCGCCTGGAAGGGCACTCCGATGCCGACGTCGGGTTGCATGCACTTACCGACGCGCTGCTGGGCGCCATCGGAGACGGCGACATCGGCCAGCACTTTCCGCCCAGCGACCCAGCGTGGCGTGGTGCGGCCTCGCGCATTTTCCTCGCCGATGCGGCGGAGCGCGTGCGCAAGCGCGGCGGCCGCATCGTCAACGTCGACGTGACGTTCCTATGCGAAGCCCCGAAAATTAGCCCGCACCGCCAGCGCATGCTCGAGGCCGTCGCCGACATCCTCGGGATCGACGTCTCGCGCATCGGCATCAAGGCGACGACGATGGAAGGCCTGGGCTTTATCGGCCGTGGAGAAGGCATCGCCGCCATGGCCAGCGCTACCGTGCTGTTGCCAACTGATTAGCGGTGATTCCTTTGAGTTGCTCACACATTTGACCCCTGCGACAGAATCGCGGCATCAAGGCCCAAGGTGGTTGTATGACCACGAACTCGGGGGCCGACATGAACCTGATGACCCACACGCTGGAGCGCAAACCGGCTGAGACCGCGAGCATTGCGGATATCGCCGAGACGACGGCGAACGCCTGCCTTGCAACGCGCGTCCGGCAACTTTCGCGCATCGTTACACGCGTCTACGACGACGCCATGCGACCGCTCGGCATTACTGCGAGCCAGTATACGCTACTCGCCCAGCTTGCCGCGCGCGATGCGATCACCGCCGTCGAGATCGGGCACGAGCTCGACATCGAGAAGTCGACGCTGTCGCGCAACCTGAAGCGCTTGCTGGCGCTGGGCCACATCAACATGGACCCGCCGGCAGGACGTCGCGGGCGCGGCCTGCACCTCACGCCGAAGGGCCAGGCGATCCTCAAGGACGCCTTCCCGATCTGGCAGGATGCGCAGAAGCGTGCCTTCACGGTGATGGGTGCGGAGAGCCGCAATACGCTCGACAGCCTGCTGCACCAGGCCGAGAAGCTGGCGCCGGTCTGACCCCTGGTTTGACCTCGGCTACGGTTCGCGGGACTATCTTCAGCAGCGCCGTAAGGCGCGGCCCGCGGACTGTCGAGGTTCATGAGCTCGCTGTTTCCCCCTGATCTTTACGACGCTGCGCAATCGCTGCTCGCGGAGCTGCAGCGGCGTGCGTTGTTGATCGCCACGGCGGAGAGCTGCACGGGCGGCTTGCTGGCGGGACTGTTGACCGAGGTGCCGGGTGCCTCCGCAATGGTCGAACGCGGCTTCGTCACCTATTCCGACGCCGCCAAAACCGAGCTGCTTGGTGTGCCGGCCGACCTCATCGCGCGCTATGGCGCCGTGAGCGCTGAAGTGGGACGTGCTATGGCCGAAGGCGCGCTGAAAAACACCCCCGCGCACGTCGCCGTCTCGATCACCGGCATCGCCGGACCGGACGGCGGCTCGCCGGAAAAGCCGGTGGGGCTCGTCTATATTGCTGTCGCCGCCAAGGGCGAGAGAACACGCACGCATGAATGCCGCTTTGGGGACATCGGACGCCGAGACGTGCGCCTCGCCAGCGTGCGCCAGGCGCTGAAACTGGCGCGTGGCGTCGTGAAGCCAGGGCTTTCGCATGCGTAGCGTGCAATGCATAGTCGTCGCGTTGGCGATGGTCCTGCCGGCCATGGCCTACGCGGCCGATGTGACGGTGCGCGACATTGCGGCGCGGCTTTACAGCGCAGATCGGAACAAGCCGTTGCAGCTTGGTGGCCTCGACCTGCGCGAGCTTGATATGAGCGGGCTCGACTTCAAAGGCGCGGTGTTGGCCAACAGCAACCTGTTTGGCGCCGACCTCAGCAGCGCCGATCTATCGAAGGCAAATCTCAAAGGCGCCCGCCTCGATCGCGTCGTGATCATCGGCGCCCGCTTCGACGGCGCGGATCTGTCCGACACGAGCTTTCTGCGTCCCTCGAGCTTCTCGACCTTGGCGGCCTTGCCCAGCGAGGTGGCGAGCTTTGCCGGTGCCAACCTGAGCCGTGCGCGCCTGTTCGGCCGTTTCAACCGCACGAATTTCAGCGGGGCCAATTTGGCAGGTGCCATGCTCGCCCCATTCAACAAGACGGGGTTCATCGAGCACCTGTGGCGCACGGAGCTGGCCGGTGCCGATCTTTCGAAGGTCAATTTCTCCGGCGCCGATCTCGGCTACGTGATGCTGCGTTTTGCCAATCTGCGTGGCGCCAACCTCACCGGCGCGGTGCTGCGCAAAGCCGACCTGTCGCGCGCCGATCTGACGGGCGCCGACCTGTCCAGCGCCGATCTCAGCGAGGCCGATCTCGATGGCGCCATTCTCACCGGCGCGCGCGGTCTCAACACCGCTCTGGGGCTCGATACGGCGCGCAACGTCGAGAAGGCTATCCGCTAGCTATTATCCGCCACCGTTGCGCTCGTGCCGTAAAGGGCGCGGGCCCGTGCCTCAAAGGCTTCCGTATATTTGCGCACGGCCTTGTCGAACACGGTGCCCATGAGCAGCGCCAGCACGCGCGATGCGAACACGTAGTCGATGTGGAAGTAGATTTCCGAGCCGCCCGGCACGTCATGGAACCGCCAGCGGTTGGTGAGCCGCGCAAACGGGCCGTCGATCTTGACGACGTCGATCTCCTTGCGCTCCGGCCGCAGCGTGACACGGCTGGTAAAGGTCTCGCGGATGGCGTGATAGCCGACACTCATGGTGGCGGTGAGGGTCGAGTGGGTGCTGCCAACCTCGCGCTGCTTGACGACGAGCTGCTCGCATAGCGGCACGAACTCAGGATAGCGCTCGACGTCGGCGACGACAGCGAACATCTGTTCGGCGGTGAAGGGAACACGCCGCCTTGTCTCGAAGGTGGGCAAGGCCGGCTCCGCTCCGCCCTAAGAATGTGCCGCGCGGCGGGCCGCCTGGAGCTTCGCGAAGTCTTCGCCCGCGTGATACGACGAGCGCGTCAGCGGGCTGGCGGCGACGAGGGCGAAACCCTTGGCGACGGCGATCGAGCGTAGCGCGTCGAACTCATCGGGTGGCACGAAGCGCACGACCGGTGCGTGCCGTGGGCTCGGCTGCAGGTACTGGCCGATGGTGAGAAAATCGACCCCGGCCGAGCGCAGGTCGTCCATGACCTGCATCACCTCTTGGCGCCCTTCCCCGAGGCCCACCATGATGCCCGACTTGGTGAAGATGCCGCGGTCGATTTCCTTGGCGCGTTGCAAGAGCCGCAGGGAATGGAAATAGCGTGCGCCGGGGCGGATCGACAGATAGAGGCGCGGAACCGTTTCGAGATTGTGGTTGTAGACATCGGGACGGGCGGCGAGCACCCGCTCCAACGCGCCGTCCTTGCGCAGGAAGTCGGGCGTCAGCACCTCGACGGTCATCGCAGGGGACGCGTCACGCAACGCCGTGATGACGCGCGAGAAATGGTCGGCCCCGCCGTCGCTCAGGTCATCGCGGTCGACTGAAGTGACAACGATATGCGTCAGCCCCAGCTCCTTGGCCGCGGCGGCGACGCGTGCCGGCTCCTGCGGATCGAGCGGGCGCGGCAGGCCGGTGCGCACGTTGCAGAAGGCACAGGCGCGCGTGCACGTGTCGCCCATGATCATGAACGTCGCGTGGCGTTTGCTCCAGCACTCGCCGATGTTGGGGCAGCCGGCCTCCTCGCATACGGTCGTGAGGCCGTGGCTGCGCACGATGCGAACTGTCTCGGCATGCGCCGCCGACCCTGGGGCGCGGACGCGGATCCATGACGGTTTGGCGGGTCGCGGCCGCGCTGCGCCGGCTTCGGCAGCAACGGGTGTAGCGTCGGATGTGGCAGGCGCGCTCAATTCACAAAGCTCCAGCCTCAGCTACAGCCATTGTAGGGCCCCACGCCCACGGCGCAAATCTGCGCTTTTGCCGCCCGGTTAACGGCCGATGATGCGAGCGATGATGATGATGAGGATGGCGCCGATGGTCGAGACCAGGATCTGATGCGCCCACGGCCAGTCGAGCAGAAACGGCAGCTTGAGGAGGCCCGCCTGCACCAGCGCGCCGCCGACAAAGGCACCGATGATACCGACGAAGATGTCGCGGATGATGCCGCCGCCGCCCAGCAGCAGATGGGCGAGCCAACCGGCGACCAGGCCGTTCACGGCCATCGCGATCCAAGGCATGTAGGGCGAATATTGTTCCATGGCACCGTCTTCCCTCGTTCCTTGTTGTACGCCTTCAGGCGATGAAGCGGGCCAGCAGCACGACAATGACGGCGCCGACGGAGGCGGTGACGATCTCCGACACGATCTTGCTGCGGAAGCCGAGATCAATCTTTAGCACGTCGAACAGGTAGCCGCCGACGAAGGCGCCAATAATCCCAGTCAGGAGGTAGCGCAGTAGGCCGCCGCCGCCGCCCAGCAACAGCGAGGCGATGAAGCCGGCAACGATGCCGATGAATGCGAAGATGAACAGCGCACGCGTGTCGATGTCCATGCGTCCCTCCCGTTCGCCTTCAGCCGGACGGCTTGGCCGCCGGAGGCCCCGCTGGCGGAATATGCAGCGCCCGCCCGTATGCCGCCAATGCACTTTCGCCCATCATCTCCGAAAGTGTCGGATGTGGGAAGACGGTGCGCATCAGATCCTCCTCGGTCGCCTCGAGCTGCATGGCGATGACGAAGCCCTGGATCAGCTCGGTGACCTCGGCGCCGACCATGTGGGCACCGATGAGCTCCCCGGTCTTGGCATCGAAGATGGTCTTGACCAGACCCTCGCGCTCGCCAAGGGCCAGCGCCTTGCCATTGGCGCGAAAGGGAAAGCGGCCGATGCGCAGCTCACGCCCCGCGGCCTTGGCGCGTGCCTCAGTAAGCCCGACGGAAGCAACTTGTGGGCGGGAGTATGTGCAGCCAGGGACCCGCAGCTTGTCGAGCCCGTGAACTTCCAGCCCCTTGATGGCTTCGACGCAGATCACCCCTTCATGCTCGGCCTTGTGCGCGAGCATGGGGGGGCCGGCGACGTCGCCGATGGCATAGAGGCCGGCGACGTTGGTGCGGCCGAGGCCGTCGGTGACGATGAGGCCGCTTTCCAGTTTGATCCCCAGCGCCTCGAGGCCGAGGCCGTCGACATTGCCGACGACGCCGACGGCGGAGATCAGCCGCTCGGCCGCGAGGTTTTCACGCTTCCCGCCCGCGAGCTCTATGGTGGCAGCAATGCCGTCTTTGCCGGGCTTTACTTCGACCACCTTGGCGCTGGTGATGATACGGATGCCTTCCTTCTCGAACGCCTTGCGCGCCAGCGCCGCGATCTCGGCGTCCTCTGCAGGAAGAATCTCGGGCAGCAGCTCGACGACCGTCACCTCGACGCCCAGAGTTCGATAGAACGAGGCAAACTCTATGCCGATGGCCCCCGAGCCGGCGATGAGCAGCGAACGCGGCAGGACCGGCGGCAGCATGGCCTCGAAGTAGGTCCAGATGCGTTTCCCGTCGGGCTCCATGCCAGGCAGAACCCGCGGACGCGCGCCGGTGGCGATGACGATGTGCGAGGCTGCGTAGCGGCCGGCGCCGCGGGCATCTTTAGGCGGCTCGGGGTCGGGGCGGTCGCTTGCGGGCTTCGGCGTTGCGACGTCGATCTCGCCGCGGCCACGCAGCTTGGCCGTGCCCCAAATGACGTCGACGCCGTTCTTCTTGAGGAGGAAGCCGACCCCGTTGGTGAGCTCGCGCGCCACGGTACGCGATCGCGCCACCATGGTCTTGAGGTCGAGGGTCGGCGGCCCTTGCGTCACGACGCCGAACCCTGCCGCCCCGCCCACCTCGTGGAAGATCTCGGCAGAACGCAGCAGCGCCTTTGTCGGAATGCAGCCCCAGTTGAGGCAGATGCCGCCGAGATGCGCCTGCTCGATGACGGCAGTTCGCAGCCCGAGCTGGGCCGCCCTGATGGCCGCAACGTAGCCGCCGGGGCCGGCGCCGATGACAATAAGATCGTAGTCGGCAGCGCTCACGCGCATCGCTCCCCTGTAGCAAGGACAAGGCCCCGGGGTCGTATGACGCCGAGGCCCTTACTAGCGTTCAGGTTCGGCGCGCTTGCCTATACGTGGCAGCGGGCACCGAGGTATTTGTCGAGCAATTGGTTGTACAGATCGGCCTTGGCCTTTTGCGGCGCCCCGAGCTTCTTGCCGGAGTTCTGCTGTTCGACCAGCGAGGGCACGCCCTCCCGGTCGAGGCGATTGAGATCGGAGCGTATCGACTGGCACGTCTCGCCACCGCTCAAGCTCTGTGCGCCCGGATCGCCGTTGGCGTTGGTGTTGCCTGCACATCCAGCGAGCAGCACCGCAAGGGTGCCCGCGATTGCCCCGCCGAAAGCACGCGCGCGCCGAACGTTGCCTGACACCGTGTCCTCCGCTTGCTATTTGGAAGCCAGGGCGTTTTTCACCACACGCACACCAAGCGTGCAACCCTTCTCACCGGTCTGCGCAGAAATCGTTCAGGCGCCGCCGCGTCTTGACGACACGGCAGGCGCCTGAAAGTTGAGCACAAGTCCCCTCTTTAGGGCGATTTCACGGGCGCGTTGTCGGCAACCGGCGTCGTCGACGCCTGCGTCGTCGTCTCTTGAGGCGCCATGGCGGCGGCCACTGGCTTCTGCGGCGGAACCGTCGGCTTGGCTTTCGCCGCAGCTGTCTTCTCCGGCGTGGCGATAGTCGTCACCGGCGTGGCCGGAGCCGCAGCCGCAACGCGCGGCGGGTAGCTCGAGCATTTGGTCTGGAACTCGGTGTTGGCCTTGTTGAGCTCGTCGGCCTTCGTCAGGTCGGTGGCCTTGAGCTTGTATTTCTTCGCCGCGGCCTTCGACACCTTGTCAGAAGTACCTTCGGTGTTCAGCGCTTCGATCTGCGAAGCGAGTGTGAGACACAGGGCTTCTTGTGATTTCGAGGCCTGCGTCGTGGCTGCCTGCGGATTCACCGAGCCGGTGTTGAGGCCGGTCGACAGGCTGCCGTCCTGCGCACAACCTGCCAGCAAGCAGGCTATGGCTGTGGCGTAAATTGCGTTTGAGCGCGCCGTCATTGGGATTCACTCCAAGGGCTAGAGTCGGTCACCAGTTACGCCCACGCTGTGTTCCGCTTCTAGTCTTGCCCCGGGCCAGCAGCAAGCAAGTGCCCTATTCTTACGCTCTCAGGGCCCTTTTGAGAGGCGCTTACTTGGGGAAAGTTGCTTTGGCGTGCCCTGCCGGCCACAGGTTTTGGCCCCGCCCGGGTCCGTAGCGCCACCCACTGATTCGCTCGTTGGCCGAAGGGACACCGCTAAACGAGCATGCGCACCGGGTCTTCCATGAAGGCCCGGAAAGCCCCGAGCAGAGCCGCTCCTGTGGCCCCATCCACCACCCGGTGATCACAGGAAAGCGTCACATTCATCACAGTTGCGGCTTCCAGAGCCTCCCCGGATACGATTGGGCGGCGTTCAGCGGCGCCCACGGCGAGGATGGTGGCGTGGGGCGGATTGATCACAGCGTCAAAGTTTTTGATGCCGTACATGCCGAGGTTTGAAATGGAGGTGGTGCCCCCCTGGTACTCGTGCGGCGCCAGGCGGCGCTTGC
This sequence comes from Hyphomicrobium sp., assembly GCA_036559705.1. GTDB lineage: Bacteria > Pseudomonadota > Alphaproteobacteria > Rhizobiales > Hyphomicrobiaceae > Hyphomicrobium_A. The sequence continues at coordinate 40,051 of DATBSP010000044.1, read as the reverse complement.
GGGCACGCTCGGCGAGATCGCGCATCTCGTTGGAGATTTCTGATAGAGACTTCAGTTCGGCGTGACGCACTACGGGCGTGAACAGGCCGCCCTCGATGGCAACGGCGACGCCAACGTCCGAATATTTGTGACGAAGCATGCCAGCGTCGGTCCACGTCGCGTTGGCCGCTGGCACCTCCTGCAGCGCCAGCGCCATAGCCTTGATGATGAAGTCGTTGACCGACAGCTTGTAGGCGCGCGGGCCTTCCGATGGCGCAGCTGCATTCATGCGCTCACGGGCGTGCAGCAGGTCATCAATGCGGCAGTCAATCGACAGGTAGTAGTGCGGGATCGTCTGCTTGGCGAGCGTCAGGCGTTCGGCGATGACGCGCCGCATCTTGTCGTGCGGGACGAGCTCGTAGCTGCCCTTGTCATAAAGCGCGAGAATCTTGTCGTCGGAGTTTCCGGCTGCCTGACGTGGGCTGGTGGTTACCTCGCGATGCGTTGCGCTCCGCTCTGCCGCCTTCGGCGCTCCGGATTTGAGCGCCGACTCTATGTCGCGCTTGATGATACGTCCGTGCGGGCCGGATCCGGCCAGCTCATCGAGCGTCAATCCGGCTTGGCGTGCGAGGCGCCGTGCCAGTGGCGAGGCGAGAACCCGAGCTTGCGCTGGCGTGCCCATGGCGTTCCTCAGTGCTCCTGGCGGCCCTTGACGCGTCCCGTAGCGCCCGGCGATACGTGCTCGAAACCGGCAACGAAAGCATCGCGCAGCATTGCCTGTGCGTCCGCTTCGCACATATAGCCGTTGAGCGCGGCGGCCCGTGCGATGTGATGACCGATCTCGGCCAGCAGCCGGCCCCAGTCGGCGACGTGGTCCCCGAAGGCCGAGGCGTTGAGCGCGACGAGCAGGGCGCCATCGCCGATCCAGGCGCGCATTAACTCGACGGCCTCCGCCGCATCGTCGATGCCGTCCGGCGGATCGAGCTCAACGGGCAGATCTTTATCCATAGAGCCGGCTCCTTGCGAAGCTAGAGGTACAGCACCGACTTCACCGCGGCGACGACGCGGTCGGTCGACGGCAGTGCGAGCTTTTCGAGGTTCGCCGCGTACGGCATTGGCACATCTGCGCCGGAGACCTTGACCGGCGGCGCGTCGAGATCATCGAAGGCGCGCATGGTGACTTGGGCGCAGACCTCCGAGCCGATCGAGCACACGGGCCAGGCTTCCTCGACCGTGACAAGGCGATTGGTCTTGCGCACGGAAGTGAGCACCGTCTCCATGTCGAGCGGGCGGAGGGTGCGCAGATCGATGACCTCGGCGTCGATGCCGTCTTTAGCTAGCTGCTCGGCCGCTTCCAGCGCATAGACCATGCCGCGCGCGAATGACACGATGGTCGCGTCGCGCCCAGTGCGGGCGATGCGAGCCTTGCCGATGGGGATGAGAAAGTCATCGCCGCTCGGCACCACGTCCGAGTGGCCGTACAGCAATTCGTTCTCGAGGAAGACTATGGGGTTGGGATCGCGGATCGACGACTTGAGCAAGCCCTTGGCATCAGCCGGCGTCGAGGGGGCGATGACTTTCAGGCCGGGCACATGCGCGTACCAGGCCGAGTAGCACTGGCTGTGCTGCGCGGCGACGCGCGCGGCGGCCCCGTTCGGCCCACGAAAGACGACGGGCACCGTGACGAGACCACCCGACATGTAGTGCGTCTTGCCTGCCGAGTTGACGATCTGATCGATCGCCTGCATGGCGAAATTCCAGGTCATGAACTCGACGATCGGCTTGAGGCCGGCGAAGGCCGCGCCGACGCCGATGGCGGCAAAGCCCTGCTCGGTGATGGGCGTGTCGATGACGCGCTTGTCGCCGAACTCATCGAGCAGGCCCTGGCTGACCTTGTAGGCTCCCTGGTACTGCGCCACCTCCTCGCCAATGAGGAACACGTCGGGGTCGCGGCGCATCTCCTCGGCCATGGCATCGCGCAGCGCTTCTCGCATCGACTGCTTGACGGTCGCAGTGCCTGGGGCGATCTCGGGCTCGAGCGAGGGCGGCTCATAACTTCGCCAAGGCTCGTCCTTGGCCTGTTCTGTAGGCGGGGTTTCCGGCTCTTTGAACTCCGCCTTCGGTGCCTCTCTTTTTCGTTCGGTACGCGGTGCGGCAGGCTCGGCTTCGTCCTCGCCCTGGATGAGCGCGATCGGTGTGTTGACTTTCACGTTCTCGGTGCCGGCAGGAACGAGGATCTTGGTTAGCTTGCCTTCATCGACCGCCTCGACCTCCATCGTCGCCTTGTCGGTCTCGATCTCGGCAATTACGTCGCCGGCTTTGACGGTGGCCCCTTCGTTGATCAGCCACTTGGTCAGCGTGCCCTCCTCCATGGTGGGCGACAGCGCCGGCATCAGAACCTCGGTCGGCATCTATCTCGCCCTTCGCTGTTAGACAAGCACGTCGGTGGTGAGCTGCGAGGGGTCGGGCTCGGGATCGGCTAGGGCAAACTCAGCCGCCGCGTTGACTTCATCGCGCACCGCCCGGTCGATCGCTTTCAGCTCGTCCTCGCCGACTTCCGCGGTCACCAGCCGGGCGCGCACCTGCTCGATCGGGTCTTGCGTGTCGCGCATGTGCTGCACCTCCTCGCGCGTGCGGTATTTGGCCGGGTCCGACATCGAATGACCGCGATACCTGTACGTCATCATCTCGATAATGACGGGGCCTTTGCCGGCGCGTGCATGCGCGATCGCCCGCGCACCCGCCGCGCGTACCTCCTCCACGTCCATGCCGTCGACTTGCTCACCCGGAATGGCGAACGACAGGCCGCGTTGCGAAAGATTGGTTGTCGACGATGAGCGCTCGATCGAGGTGCCCATAGCGTACTTGTTGTTCTCGACGATGAACACGACCGGCAGGTTCCACAGCCCGGCCATGTTGAAGGCCTCGTAAACCTGGCCCTGGTTGGCGGCGCCGTCGCCGAAGTAGGTGAGGCAGACGCGATGATTGCCGCGATACTTGTTGGCAAAGGCGAGGCCGGCTCCGAGCGGCACGCAGGCGCCAACGATGCCATGCCCGCCGTAGAAGCCTTTGGCGGGTTCGAACATATGCATGGAGCCGCCCTTACCCTTCGAGCAGCCGTTGCGGCGTCCTGTCAGCTCGGCCATGACGCTTTTTGCGTCCATGCCGACCGCAAGCGTATGTCCGTGATCACGATAGGCGGTAATCACCTGGTCGCCCGGCTCAAGTGCCATCTGCATGCCGACGACGACGGCTTCCTGGCCGATGTAGAGATGGCAAAAGCCGCCGATGTGGCCCATGCCGTACAGTTGACCGGCCTTCTCCTCGAAGCGACGGATAAGCAGCATTTTGCGGTATGCGGCGAGCTGCTCCTCGCGCGTGAACCGTTCGCGCGCCGGCTTGTTGTGCCCGTTGGTGGTCGCTCCCTTGCCGCCTGATGGCGGGGAAGACGGAGCACGCGAGGATTTTCCTGAAGCCATCGAGATATCCGGCCGCCGCGACACGGGTTGCTGCCACGAGTCGGAGCCTACAAGAGCAAGTCGGCGATGGCCAGAATGCGCGGCGTGTGACAAGGGCGAGGAGCATAACCCGCCTAAAGGCCGCATCAGGGGCGCGTCAGCACTTGTTCTTGCGGACGCACGAAGCCCAGCACCTCGCGAGCGATTTCCTCGACGAGGTCCGGATCGGGCTTGGTGGGCGAAAGGAGAGCAACATCGCGCTCAAGTTTGGCGCGCACGGCTTCGAGGCTTTTGATCTCAAACTCCAACAGGGCTGACCGTTCGATCAGCTTGGATCGCACCTCGAAGCCGTGCCTGCCATTGATGGCATGATGGACGAAGTAGGCCGTCAAACCCAAGCAGAGAAGCAAAACCGTCGCCTGCCTTGGCCTCGAGCGTCGATCATGATTTTTTGGCTGACGCAGCACTTGGTTACGCTGCACAAAACTGGTGGACCCGATCTTTATGACACCGGCTTCTTAATTCGAGGTAAAGCCGTGTGCCGCCCACGCGCGTTGCCACGATTTTCCACTGCCTCAAGCGCCGGCATAGCCGCGGATGACGCTCTTTCCGGCGTAGCGTGCCACATCGCCCAGTTCGCCCTCGATGCGGATCAGCTGATTGTACTTGGCGAGGCGGTCGGAGCGGCACAGCGAGCCGGTCTTGATTTGGCCGGCGTTGGTGGCGACCGCAAGATCGGCAATCGTCGCGTCCTCGGTCTCGCCCGAACGATGCGAGATGACGGCGGTATAGGCGGCACGCTGCGCCATCGACACGGCGTCGAGTGTCTCCGAAAGGGAGCCGATCTGGTTGACTTTGACGAGGATCGAGTTGGCGATACCGCGCTTCAGGCCCTGCTCTAGGCGCTCGGTATTGGTGACGAAGAGATCGTCGCCGACGAGTTGGCAGCGGGCGCCGATCGCTTCGGTAAGCGCCTTCCAGCCCTCCCAGTCGTCCTCCGACATGCCGTCCTCGATAGAGATGATCGGAAAACGCGACACGAGGCTTTCCAGGTACTTGACCATGCCGGCGGCATCGAGCGACTTGCCCTCGCCTTCGAGCGTGTACTTGCCGTTCTTGAAGTACTCGGTCGCCGCGCAGTCGAGGGCCAGCATGACATCGTCGCCCGGCTTGTAGCCCGCGGTCTCGATGGCTTTCATGATGTAGCCGAGCGCCTCGTCGGCCGACTTGAGGTTGGGCGCAAAGCCGCCCTCGTCGCCGACGCTGGTCGACAGCGCCGCGTCGTTCAAAGACTTTTTCAAGGTGTGGAAGATCTCCGCACCCATGCGCACCGCGTCGGCGAAGGAATTGGCCGACACCGGCATGATCATAAATTCCTGGATGTCGATCGGGTTGTCGGCGTGCGCGCCGCCATTGACGATGTTCATCATCGGTACGGGAAGCACGTGCGCGGCGGCGCCGCCGAGATAGCGATAGAGCGGCAGGCCGCTCGTCTCCGCCGCCGCCTTGGCCGTCGCCAGCGACACGCCGAGGATGGCGTTGGCGCCGAGGCGGGATTTGTTGCGCGTGCCGTCGAGCTGGATCATCGCCGCGTCGACGCCGCGCTGGGCCTCGGCATCCATGCCGGCAAGCGCGTCGAAGATCTCGGTGTTGACCGCATCGACGGCCTTCTCGACGCCCTTGCCGAGGTAGCGCCCCTTATCGCCATCGCGCAGCTCGACCGCCTCATGCGCACCGGTAGAGGCGCCCGACGGAACCGCCGCGCGGCCCATGGCGCCATCCTCCAGCACCACGTCGACCTCGACCGTCGGGTTGCCGCGGCTGTCGAGAATTTCGCGGCCGATGATGTCGATAATGGCGGTCATGGTCGGTACCTTATGAGTTGCAGGCCGTGGATGGGCGTGGGAGGGTCCGGCGCGTTTTAGCTGCTCTTGCTTAAAGCGCAAAGGCCTGAAATCCGCCGCCGGCCGGGGCTCCGCGCGTGTGCCACAGGAGGTCCAGATGACAGACGCCAAAACTTATACCGGGGGCTGCCATTGCGGCCGCGTGCGCTACGAGACCGAGGCTGATCTCAGCCGCGTCATGGAGTGCAACTGCTCGATCTGCCGCAAGCGCGGCGTGCTCCTGGCTTTTGTGCCGGCCGACAAGTTCAAGCTCGCCAGCGGCGAGGAAGCGCTGACGGACTATCAGTTCCACAGGAAGGTCATCCATCACCTGTTCTGCAAAACGTGCGGCGTCGGCTCGTTCTCGCGCGGCAGCGGCCCAAACGGTGTGGAGATGGTGGCTCTCAACGTGAGCTGCTTCGACGGCGTCGACCTCGATACGCTGAATATCCAGCCGTTCGACGGCGCCAGCCTCTGACGGACCAGCCATGACGAGCGATGCGGCACTGGTGCTGTTCTCCGGCGGGCAGGACTCGACCGTGTGTCTCGCTTGGGCGCTCGACCGCTTTGCGCGCGTCGAGACGGTAGGCTTTGCGTATGGACAGCGGCACGCCGCCGAGCTCACGGTGCGCGCTCGGCTGCGTCAGGCGCTCGGTGAGATCGAGGCGCGCTGGGCGCAGCGGCTCGGACCCGATCACATGCTCGAGCTGCCGGAGCTGGGGCGGCTCAGCGATACTGCGCTGACGCGCGACGCAGAGATCGAGATCAGCGCGGCAGGGCTGCCCTCGACATTTGTTCCCGGGCGCAATCTCCTCTTTTTTACGTATGCCGCCGCGCTCGCCTATCGGCGTGGCATGCGCACCCTAGTCGGCGGCATGTGCGAGACGGACTTCTCCGGCTACCCCGACTGCCGCAACGACACATTGCAAACGTTGGCTCAGGCGATCTCGCTGGGCACTGCCACCGAATTCACCATCGAGACGCCGCTAATGTGGATCGACAAGGCGGGCACCTGGGTGCTCGCCGAAAAGCTTGGCGGCACGCCGCTGGTGGAGCTGATCGTCGAAGACTCGCACACCTGCTATCTCGGCATACGCTCGCGACGTCACCACTGGGGCTACGGTTGCGGGCATTGTCCGGCGTGCGTGCTGCGCGCCAAAGGATGGGACGCATGGCAAGCCGCCAAGACGAGCTAAGGCGCGCCGTCGATCTCGCACTCGCCAAGGATTGGGAGGCGGCGCACGCCATTGCCCAGCACCACGAAGGCGATGCGGCGGCCGACTGGCTGCATGCCGTGCTGCACAAGATCGAAGGCGATACAGGTAACGCCCGCTACTGGTACCGGCGCAGCGGTCACTCGTACGAAGAATTCGCCGACCCCCAGGCCGAGCTTGCCGCCATTCGCGGTTTGGTTGCTGATTAAACGCTAGTCGGCTGATGACCGGGCTTGAGGCGCGCATGCACTCCTCGCCGCTAGCCTGCTGCTCCGCCCATAGTTTCCGAAACGTTCCTTTTGCGTGTGCGTCAAACAGCGCCTGTCAACCCGCGGTTAGGCGGCTCGCAACGTTGTGTAAGCCTTCGCATATGAAGGGGCGCATATTACTCGACGGCATTAGAGGCCGAGGAGACACGCCATGGGCGATTTGAAGAAGGCTGCCGAGCGCCGCAAAGCGCCGCTGCAGACACCGAGCGTCTACGATTCCAATGCGATCCGCGACCTGTCCGCCGCGCTTACCGCGCTGCTCGCCGACACTTTCGCGCTCTACCTCAAGACCAAGAATTTCCATTGGCACGTCAGCGGCCCGCACTTCCGCGACTATCACCTGATGCTCGACGAGCAGGGCGATCAGATCTTCGCCATGACCGACCCGCTGGCCGAGCGTGTGCGCAAAATCGGTGGCACCACGCTGCGCTCCATCGGCCATGTCGCGCGTCTGCAGCGTGTCGAGGACAATGACGCCGACTACGTGACGCCACAGGACATGCTGGCCGAGCTGCGCGAGGACAACAAGGATCTCGTCGGCCGCCTACGCGAGGCGCACGACCTCTGCGACGAGCACGATGACGTCGCGACCGCCTCGCTCATCGAAAACTGGATCGACGAGACCGAACGGCGCGTTTGGTTCCTGTTCGAGGCCACGCGCGATCGGCAGATCTCGCCCTAGGCGTGCCTCTCGATAGCATCTTAAAAGGCGGCGGCAGCCTTTGCCGCCGCACGTCCCGCACGCCTTCCGCGCCGTAGCGAAGGAGACTTCCATGTCCCTCACCCAAACCGACCCGCAGGCCGCCGAGACCGCTTTGCCAACGCGGCGGCTCGGCCACACCGATATGCACATCACGCCCGTCGGACTCGGCGCCTGGGCCATGGGCGGGGGAGAATGGGCCGCCGGCTGGGGGAGCCAGGACGACAAGCAATCGATCGCCGCGATCCGCCATGCGGTCGAACGTGGCGTCAATTGGGTCGACACGGCGGCGATCTATGGCCTCGGTCATTCGGAAGAGATCGTGCGCGCCGCCTTGAAGGAAATTCCCTCTAGGCAGCGGCCGTTCGTGTTCACCAAGTGCGGGCTCGTCTGGGACGAAGACGATCGCATGGCGATGCCGCAGAATATCGGCGCGCCGTCAAGCATCCGCGACGAGCTGGAAGCCTCGCTGAAGCGCCTCGGTGTCGAACGCATCGACCTCTATCAGATGCACTGGCCGGCCAAGGATGGCACGCCGATCGAGGAGTACTGGAAAACGCTGCTCGATCTCAAGGCCGAGGGCAAGGTGCGCGCCGTCGGCCTCTCCAACCATAACGTGGCGCAGCTTGCGGCGGCCGAGAAGATCGGCCACGTCGATACGTTGCAGCCGCCGTTCTCGGCCATCAAGCGCGAGTTTGCCGGCGCCGAGCTGCCGTGGTGCCTGGCGCACGACACCGGCGTCATCGTCTATAGTCCCATGCAGGCCGGTCTGCTCACCGGCACCTTCACCGCTGCACGTGCCAAATCGCTGCCGGCCGACGACTGGCGCTCGCGCAACGGCGAGTTCACCGGCACCAAGCTGAAGCGCAATCTCGAGCTCGCCGAGACGATGAAAGCCGTTGGCAAGCGCCACGGCACCAGCGCTGCTTCCGCTGCTATCGCCTGGACCCTCGCCTGGCCCGGGGTCAGCGGCGCCATCGTCGGGGCGCGCGATCCATCGCAAGTGGATGGCTGGATCGATGCGGCGACCCTGCACCTGCGCCGGGCCGATCTTGACGAGATCGCCCAGACGATCGAGCGCACCGGGGCTGGCGCCGGCCCGTCGCTGCCCGTCGAGATGGTGCGCTAAGCACCGGTCCTGGGCTTGAATGCGGGCGGGCGGACGATTAGGGATGCCCGCATGTACGCCGTGAAGGAAATTTTCTATACGCTGCAGGGCGAAGGCGCCAACGCCGGCCGTGCCGCCGTGTTTTGCCGCTTTGCCGGCTGCAATCTGTGGTCCGGCCGCGAGCAGGAACGCGCTACGGCCGACTGCCAGTTCTGCGACACCGATTTTGTCGGCACCGATGGTGAAGGCGGCGGCAAGTTCGCGACCGCCGGCGACCTCACCGAGGCCTGCACCAACGTGGCGGGCGCTGCCGGTGCCACGTTCATCGTGCTGACGGGCGGCGAGCCGATGCTGCAGGTCGACGGCGACCTGATCGAGGCCCTGCACGCGCGCGGCTTTACCATCGCCATCGAGAGCAACGGCACCCTCCCCGTGCCACGCGCCATCGACTGGATCTGCGTTTCCCCCAAGGGCGGCACCGATCTCAAGCAGCGTTCGGGTGATGAATTGAAGCTCGTCTATCCGCAGGCCGACCTCGCCCCCGAAGCGGTGGCCGGACTGGCGTTCACCCATCGCTACCTGCAGCCGATGGACGGGCCGGACGCCAAGGCCAACACCGACCGCGCCATCGCCTACTGCAAGGCTCACCCGGAATGGCGCCTGTCCGTACAGACCCACAAGCTGATCGGCATTCCTTAAACCCGGGCAGCCCACTGGGCACTGGAATTGCAGCAAAAAATCCCCTAGAGACCACCCATGCGCATCTACAAAGAGTTCCAGTTCGAAGCCGCCCACTATCTACCGAGCGCCCCGTCCGGGTCGCCGAACGCACGTGTCCACGGCCATTCGTTCCGCGCCCGCGTCACCATCGACGGCGTGCTGGGGGCCGACACCGGCTACGTGTTCCACTTCGATGAGCTGGCCGGCGCCATGGCGGAAGCGCAGGAAGCGCTCGACCATCGCCTGCTGAATGAGGTCGACGGCCTCGAGGCGCCGACCCTCGAACGCATCGCCATGTGGCTGTGGAACCGGCTGCAAAACCGCGTCCCCGGCCTTGCCGAGATCGAGATCGCCCGCGACAGCTGCAGCGAGGGCGCCATCTATTCCGGCCCACCGCCGGCTCGCCTTGCTGCGGAGTAAGCCATGGGCAAGAAAGACACCACCGTTACGCTTCTCGGGCAGGCGACGAAGCTACCGCAGAGCCCGCAGGAGGCGACGCTCGAGCGGGTCGCCAACTCGCATCCCGACACGCAGTACGTGGCGCGCTTCACGGCGCCGGAGTTCACCGCATTGTGCCCGGTGACCGGTCAGCCTGACTTCGCGCATCTCGTCATCGACTACGTGCCGTGCGACTGGTTGGTGGAATCGAAATCGTTGAAGCTCTATCTCGGCTCCTTCCGCAACCACGGCGCCTTCCACGAGGACTGCACGCTGGCCATCGCCAAGCGGCTTGTGGCGCTGCTCGAGCCGCACTTCCTGCGCATCGGCGGCTATTGGTACCCGCGCGGCGGCATGCCGATCGATGTGTTCTGGCAGACGGGGCCGGCACCCAAGGGTGCGTGGCTACCTGATCAGGGCGTCCCGCCCTACCGCGGCCGCGGCTGAGGTCACTTCGTTTTTGGCGCCGATGGTGCCTCGCGTTGCACCTCGAGGACGTGCACGAGGTCATACAGCTCTGCCATCAGGGCCTTGCGATCCTTGCCGTGCTGCAGCGCCTCGAACGGCACCAAGTCGCCGGCGCGGGCAACGAGCCGCCGGCCGACGCTGCGGCGAAACTCGCGGATGAACATCGACAGTCGCAGGGTCATGCTCATCCGCGATGCTAGGTGGAAAAGCGGGCCGCATTGGCCCTCGAAGTAGACGGGAAGCACGGAGGCGCGGGCTGCCTGCACCATGCGCGCGGTAAACGGCTTCCACGGCAGCTCAACCGCCCGCCCGAACGGCGTCGGCGCGGTCGCGACACCTCCGGCCGGAAAGACGATGATGGTCGTTCCCTCGCCGAGAAGGCGGATGGCCTCATCGCGCGTCTTAAGGTTCGTCGCCTGTGCGGCACGCGTGTCGCGGAAGTCGACGGGCAGGGAGAAGGGAGCCACTTCCGGAACCTTCATCAACTCCATGTTGATCAACACCCGGAAGGGGCGCCCGAGATCCTCCGCCATGGTCATGGCGGCGATGCCATCGAGAATGCCGAAGGGATGGTTGGCGACGAGGACGATGGCGCGGTCGGGCGGCACTTGCGGCGGCCACTGGCGCGCGACGATTTCGAGCTCCACACCGATCAGGCCCAGCATGGGGCGGATGATCGGCCGGCCCTTCGGCACCGTCTCCCGGCGCCATTGGTCATAGAGCGGCGCGAAGTAATCGCGGCCCGCGATCCGCTCGAGAATGCGGATGAGCCCGCGCTTCAGCGGCGGGTCGTCGACGTTGGCGTAGGAAAGCTCGGGAAATCGCACGCGCGGGACCGGCATGGGAGAGTATTGGGCTGAGCCCTTATACCTCGTCTTGCGCATGCCCTGAAGCCCGCGCGCTGCGATAGGGGTTCGACTGGCCGCCCGATTACCTCTGCGTGGCCGATTGGGCGAGCCAATCGACATAGTGCGTGGGGCCAAGGTGCGCTCCGTCGCCCGGCGTCAGCGATTGGTCGTTCAGTAGCGCGTCAAAGTAACGGGCGTTCGGGTCCGTGACCACGCGGCGGGCGTCCCCCCGGGCATCGAAGAACCGGCGCACCAGATCGTCGAGCCCGATCGCCTCGGGTCCGGCGATCTCGATGATGCCGTTCACCGGGGCGGCGACCGCGATAGGGGCGAGTGCGGCAGAGACATCGGCGGCGGCGATTGGCTGCAGATAAGCCGGCGGCAAGCGGACCGTCTGCCCGTCGGTGGCCGAGTCCGCGATAGCGCCGACGAACTCGTAGAACTGCGTGGCACGTACGATGGTATAGGGCACCGCGCCGGCTTTGATCAGCTTTTCCTGCGCTAGCTTGGCGCGGAGGTAGCCGCTTTCTGGCACCCGATCCGTTCCGACGACCGAGAGGGCAACGTGGTGCTTCACACCGGCCGCCGCTTCCGCAGCGAGCAGATTGCGGCCTGCCGTTTCGAAGAAATTGAGCACGGCCGCGTCCTCGAACGAGGGCGAATTTGCGACGTCGACGACGACTTCCGCGCCCGCCAGGACCTCGGTGAGCCCCTCGCCGGTGATCGTGTTGACCCCAGACGAAGGCGAGGCGGCAACAACTTGATTGCCTTCCTCGCTGAGTATCTTGGCGAGTTTAGAGCCGATGAGGCCGCTACCGCCGATGATGACGATTTTCACGGAGACCTCCTTATGAGGTGGTCGGCAAAGGGTTTCGCAGTCCCTCAGGCGGCGCTTGCGGACCTCTGGCGATAGGCCCAGACGCTCAAGGCGATGCCGATGAGCGCTGGTAGAGTAACAGCCGGGAAATCGCGCGGTAGCACGTCCGGTGTGCAAATGCCGACGGCCACTTCCCAGAAATGGAAGAGCGCGTGACCGCACAACCAGGCCGTCGCGGCGGTCCACAGCGTAACCCGCATGTGCGGCTGCGCGGCGCCGAGGAGAAATGCCCCGCCGAGGAGCACGAAAATCAGGCCGATATCGCGCACGAAGTGCTGGTTGAACGGTCCGGTATCGGTGACGCCGGGTACGGCCAGGTACCAGGGCTCCGGGGAAACGAGCATGAAGATGCCGTTTCCTACCCCCAGAACGCCCATGACGGTGGCGAGTGCGAGCATGATTGTCCGCATTGTGGGGGCCTTTCGGTTGCAGAGGGTTCGCTGCGAGGAGACAAGGTGTACCGGACTAGTGTGCCGCCTAGCTAGTTTCCAGGTATTGGTTGCGCCAAACTAATCGCGCCCTGCCCCCGGCCGGGGCACATATTCCCTCGGCGCCTTAAGCCCCGGACATACGGCAACACCTGCCTTTTGGTTTTGGCCGCAGCCGCTGCCGCACCCTGGCCAGAAAGACGTGGCTCGGTTAGGTTGCCGCGCTTCGGAGGGGGAATGATTCGCTCAACGGTTCTAACAGTTGCTGCCCTGCTGCCGCTGATTGCGGCTGACAGCGCCGGGGCCACCGCGCCCCCCGCAACGAGCGAGGCGCAGGCCGCCACCGATCCGGCCATCACGCCGCCTATGGCGGCGCCCACCGATGCCAACCCGGTCGCCAGCGCCGTGCGCTCCAAGCTCAACGGGCTGCCGATCGACGGCTCGGCGCAAGAGCTGAAAGAACGCGCCGTCCTATCCGACTTCTATGCCGCGCGCCGCGATGCGCCGATGTGGCTGAGCGAGGCCGGGCTCACCGACAATGGCGCCGCGCTCGGTGCCGAGATCATAAAGGCCAACGACTATGGCCTCGAGGCCAAGGACTTCGAGCTGCCCGCCATTGCGCCTGCTTCGCAACTCGATGCGGAAAAAATCGGCAAGGCCGACGTCGAAATCTCGCTCGCGCTTCTGAAGTACGCCCGCTACGCGCGCGGCGGCCGCATCATCGATCCGGCCATCCTGCTCAACTCCAATCTCGACCGTAAGCCGCAGCTGATCGATCCCGAGATCGTCATCAAGAGTGCTGCCGAAGCGGCCGATGCCGCCGCCTATGTGCGCGGCCTGCATCCCCAACAACCGCAGTTCGAGAAGCTCCGGCAGGCCTACCTCGCCAACAGGGGCAAGCCGCTCGGCCGCAAGATCCTCGCCAACATGGAAGAGTGGCGCTGGATGCCCGACGATCTCGGGCAGATGCACATCATGGCCAACGTGCCCGAGTTCATGGTCTATCTGGTCAAGGACAACGCGCGCATCCATACGGAACGCATTGTCGTCGGCGAGACAGGCAAGCAGACGACCATCTTCTCGCGCCCGTTGAAGACCATCGTTTTCAAACCCATGTGGCGCGTACCCGACTCCATAAAGGCGCACGAGCTGCAGCCCAACCTGCGGCGCGGCGGCAGCATGTTCCGGCAATACGACCTTGAATTGCAAACGAAGGACGGCCAGCCGCTCGACTATCAGTCGATAGATTGGAACACCGCCAATATCCTCGACTACGAGGTGGTGCAGCCGCCGGGCCGCAAGAACGTCATGGGCGTCGTTAAATTCACGTTCCCCAGCCAGCACACCATCTTCATGCACGACACCGTCGACAAGTGGATGTTCGCCAACAGCGTGCGTACGTTGAGCCATGGCTGCCTGCGGCTGCGCAACCCGATGAAGATGGCCGAGCTGGTGCTGGCCGAGGACAAGGGCTGGGACGCCACCAAGACAACCGATGCGATGCAGTCCTCGCGCGACAACGTCATTGTCATCGACAAGAAGATCCCCATGCACCTCGTCTACTTCACGGCGTGGGTGGACGACGACGGCAAGCTGCGCACCTTCGGCGACATTTACGGGCACGAGAGGCGCATCTCGCTGGCGCTCGATGGGGCCTGGGACAAGATCGACATCGGCCGCAATCACCTGGCGCCGGTCGAAGCGTCTGACCCGAGCAACTTCACGCCGCCGCCGATGGCACGGCAGCGCCGTCAGAAGCAGCCACCGACCATCGTCGACCTGGTCGGCAATGCGCTGGGCGGCGCCTTCTGATCCGCACGGGTTTAGAATGGCAGCGACGCAAGACTCCGACGTGCTGGCCCGGCGGCTGATCGTTCATACGGTCATCTGGTTGATGATTCTGGGCACCATTCTATTCCTGTCGGCCGGCACTCTCGACTGGCCCGAGGCGTGGGTGCTGCTGATCGGCAGCGGAGGCTTAGGTCTCGTCTCCGCGCTTATCATCGCCCGCCACGACCCCCAGCTCATCCGTGAACGCATGCGCGGGCCAATCCAGAGCAAGCAAAAGCCGTGGGACAAGGTTCTGCTTGCCGTTGTCATGATGCTGTGCATTGCCATGTTCGTCGTCGCGGGACTCGATGCGGTGCGCTACAGAACTTCTAATATGCCGCTGTGGCTCGAGGTGCTCGGCGCAGCTGGCATTGCGCTCGGGATCTACATCTTCCACATCGTCATGCGCACCAACTCATATGCGACGGCCGTTGTACGCATCCAAGACGAGCGCGGGCACCAGGTGATCTCCACGGGACCCTACGCCTTCGTCCGCCACCCCATGTACTCGGGCGCTATCCTCTATTTTCTCGGGATCGCCCTGCTCTTGGGCTCCTGGTACGCGGTGGCGATCGCCGTTGTGCTCGTCGCCCTGTTCGGCCTGCGCGCCGTGTGGGAGGAGCAGACTTTGATAGATGAGCTGCCCGGCTATGCCACCTACGCCCAGCGCGTCCGCTATCGGCTTATTCCCAGCATCTGGTAAGGGCATATGCCGCAGATCCCGGCGAGCTTTATCGATGCCAGCAGGAACTGAGGACCATTTCGATCTGCAGCGCTTCGTCGATGCGCAGCACGGTCTCTATGATCGAGCGCGCGAGGAACTGGCCACCGGCCGCAAACGCGGCCACTGGATGTGGTTCATCTTCCCGCAGGTCGAGGGCCTCGGCTCGAGCGTCATGTCCCGGCGCTTCGCCATTGCCTCGCGCGAGGAAGCAATCGCCTACCTCACGCACCCGTTGCTTGGCCGTCGATTGCGCGAGTGCACCCAGCTCGTGAACGGCATCGAAGGGCACAGCATCCACGAAATCTTTGGCAGCCCCGACGACATGAAGTTTCAGTCCTCGATGACGCTGTTCTCAGAGGTGACGGGCGACAACACGCACTTCATCGTTGCCCTGCAGAAGTACTTCGCCGGCAAGCCGGACGCCGCCACTCTGGCGCGCCTGTAAGCGCGCTACCCGCTTATCCCCGGCATCTGGCACTCGCGCATACTTGTTCCCGACGGAACAGCGGAGCCCACGGCTCCAGCCGTAGGATTGCGCTTCGGCAACGAGAGAGCGCTTGCGAGTGCTTAGTCAAAATACGGTCGCGGTAATGGCGATTGCCGCTTGCGGGGTCACGCTCGCACTCGGCACCAGCGTAGGCCTGCAGCCGCGCTTGGTACTGCCGATCGCAGTCGTGGCGCCCATGGTTCAGGAAACGCTCCCCCCGAAGGTCGGCGCCCATCAAATCCCGCACAAGTTCATGCGCACGATCCCCACCGCTCCCTGAACCTGGACGGTAGGGGTCGAAGGCTTCGGGCGCGGCGCTCCACATGTTGACGCAACCGCCGTCGGATTCAACGCGACGCCTTATGCAGCCTTGTCGACCTCGCCGGTGGAAGTGCGCTTGATGTCCGGCGGCGTCGCCTCGGCGGCCAAGTTAGCGATAGCCTCGGCAAGCGGCATGACCTTCTGGTCCTGGCTGCCGAGGCGGCGCATGGATACCTGCCCCTCCTCCGCCTCGCGTTTGCCGACCACCAGCATCACCGGCACCTTGGCGAGGGAATGCTCGCGCACCTTGTAGTTGATCTTCTCGTTCCTGAGGTCGAGGTCGACGCGCAGGCCCGCGGCGCGCAGTTGCGCCGCGACGTCGAGCGCATAGGCGTCGGCATCCGACACGATGGTTGCCACGACGATCTGCAGCGGCGCCAGCCACAGCGGGAAGTGCCCGGCAAAGTTCTCGATCAGCACGCCGGTGAAGCGTTCCAGCGAACCGAAGATGGCGCGGTGGATCATCACCGGCGTCTTCTTCTCCGAGTGCTCGTCGATGTAGAAGGCACCGAGACGGCCAGGGAGGTTGAAATCGACCTGCGTCGTGCCGCACTGCCAGTCGCGCCCGATGGCATCCTTCAGAACGTATTCGAATTTCGGCCCGTAGAAAGCTCCCTCGCCGGGGTTGATCGCCGTCTTGATACGCCCCTGCCCGCGTCGCTCGATCTCTTTCAGCACCTTGGCCATGATGGCCTCGGCATGGGTCCACTGCTCATCGGTGCCGACGCGTTTTTCCGGCCGCGTCGACAGCTTGACGACGATGTCCGTGAAGCCGAAGTCCTCGTAGATCGACAACAGGAGGTCGTTCACCTCGAGGCACTGCTCCTCGAGCTGATCTTCGGTGATGAAGATGTGCGCGTCGTCTTGCGTGAAGTGGCGCACGCGCAGCAGTCCGTGCATCGCTCCGCTTGGCTCGTAGCGGTGCACCTTGCCGAACTCGCTGAGCTTCAGTGGCAAGTCGCGATAGCTCTTGAGGCCGTGCTTGAAGATCTGCACGTGGCCAGGGCAATTCATCGGCTTGCAGCAGAAGACGCGCTCGTCCGGCAGCACGGTGACGAACATCATCTCGTGATAGTTCTCCCAGTGGCCGGAGAGCTCCCAGAAGTGCTTCTCCATCATGTCGGGAGAGTTCACCTCGTTGTATCCCGCCGCATCGAGGCGGCGGCGCATATAGGCGATGAGCGTCTGGAACAACGTCCAGCCCTTGGCATGCCAGAACACCGAGCCGGGCGCCTCTTCCTGGAAATGGAAAAGGTCCATCTCGCGGCCGAGCTTGCGGTGGTCGCGCCTCTCGGCTTCCTCGAGCCGGTGTAGGTATTCGGCGAGCTCCGCCTCGGTCGCCCACGCCGTGCCATAGATCCGCTGCAACATCGGGCGGTTGGGATCGCCGCGCCAATAGGCGCCGGCGATCTTCTGCAGCTTGAATGCCTTGCCGACCGCGCCCGTCGAGGTCATGTGCGGGCCGCGGCAAAGGTCGAGCCATTCGCCCTGCTTGTAGATCTTGAGATCCTCGCCTTCGGGAATGGCGTCGACCAGCTCGACCTTGAAGTTCTCGCCGCGCTCCTTGAAGAACTCCTTCGTCTTCTTGCGGCTCCAGAACTCCTTGGTGAAGGGGGCATTCTTGGCGATGATCTCACCCATCTTCTTCTCGATCTTGGCGAGATCGTCGGGGTGGAACGGCTCCTGTTTGGCGAAGTCGTAGTAAAAGCCGTTCTCGATGACCGGGCCGATGGTCACCTGCGTCTTCGGCCACAGCGCCTGCACAGCTTCCGCCATAACGTGCGCCGCATCGTGCCGGATCAGCTCCAAGGCTTCCGGGTCGGTGCGCGCAATGAACTTGATCGTCGCGTCCTTGGCGATCGGATCGGCAAGGTCGGCCAGCTTGCCGTCGAGGCTCATGGCCACAGTGCGTTTCGCCAGCGACGGAGAGATTGCTTTCGCCACGCTGAAGCCGGTCGTGCCGCTCTCGACCTTGCGCGTGGCGCCGTCTGGAAATGTCAGGGTGATTTGTTGGGGGGCCGCGTCGGCCATCGCCTATCTCCTCTCAATCGCTGCATACCAAGCAGGTAAGATGAGGCGGGTACATGCGGCGGTAGGGCCACGAAGTCAAGTGGGCCCTATTCGAGGTCGCGGGCGACACGGAAACCGTCCAGACGGCCGCGGCCACTGGCGGGCGCCTTGAACCGCGCGTCGATGCGGGAGTTGGCGATGTCGTGTGCCCACGAGCCGCCGCGGATGACGTGGTAGTTGCACTCGCCCGACTGCCTTGGCGAGCCATCGGCAGGGACGCCGTCGACGGCGTCGTTCCAGCAGTCCTGCACCCACTCCGACGCGTTGCCGTGTACGTCGTAGAGGCCGAAGCCGTTGGCCGGATAGGAACCGACCGCGACGGGCCGGCCGCGCGCGTTGTCGAAGTTCGCCTGCTGGGACGTGAGGGTGTCCCCTGGCGCGAACGCCGTTGAGGTGCCGGCGCGCGCGGCGTACTCCCACTCCGCGTCGCTCGGCAACCGATACGCTCTACCGGTCTTGCTCGTCAGCCAGGCGAGGTATTCCTGCGCATCGCGCCACGACACGTTGACGACGGGATTGCGTCCGCGGCCCACGCCGAGGTCGCTCGGCTCAGGGTTGCCCGTGCAGCCGCCCGCGGCCGCGCATTTGTCCCAGTCGGCGAATGTCACCTCGTAGCGGCCGACCGCAAACGGGCGCGGCACGTTGACCTCGTGCTTCCATGCCATGGCGAACGAGCCCGCCGGCACGACCACCATCTCGGGGCAGTCCCGGCAATCCTTGAAGATTTCACGCGCCTTCAGGCAGCGAGTGTCCCCGCCGACTTTCGCCAACGCGCCCGCGCATTGCTTGCGCGCACCATGCTCCTTCTCGAGCATGGCTATTTTCGGCTTCGCAGCCGGCGCTGCAGCCGACGATTGATCGGGAGTCCGAAAATAGAACTTGCCCCTGAGCGCCGAATGCTCCCATGGCACCTGCTTGTCCGCCGTGACTCGCATCACGTCGTTGCGTACGGCCACCAACAAGTCCCCGATGGAATCGTTGCTCGCTGTGATGTGCTCTTTGAGGGCATCGGCAAAGGGCGAGTTACGCCCCGTGCCGTCGAGGGCGACATTCCCCGGCTGGGTGGAATAGCTGATCAAGGTACCTTTGCCCGATTCAGCGGGAGCCAGTCCGCGGCCGATATTGGCCGAGCGCGTACCCATAGCGCGGGCGAGATTACGGGAAAGCGGATTATCGCGGCAGGCGTCGAGGAACAGGATATTGGTCGGCACCTCGGATTCCATGGTCCGCTGAATGAGATCGAGGCGCACCGTCTCAAAGTCCAGGGCCGCGGCCGTCAACAGCTTGGCATTGACCGGGGCGAGGTAGTTCACACCACCCACCTGCAGTCCGTGCCCCGCGTAGAAGAAAACCGCGGCGTCCGCGCCGGAGAGCCGGTCGGCAAACTCCCGTAGCTTGTCCTCCATCCCTGCCTTGTCGAGGTCGACGCCAGCGGTGACTTCGAAGGCGAGCGCTTTCAAGGCTGCGGCCATATCCGTCGCATCGTTGCGCGGATTGGCGAGTTCGGCGGCATGCCGGTAAGCCGAATTGCCGATGACGAGCGCCACACGCCGCTCGGCGAGCGCCACGTCGGAGAGCACAATGAGCGAAAGAAATAGACAAATCGAACGCAGTGAGGCTGACAGCATACCCCCCCATAACGCAGGATTTATGCACCAATGCGCCTAGCATAGCAGGGAGTGCTCGTCGCGAAACACCCCGTGCGGATCTTTGATTTCCGGGCCACGAAGGATAGGGCACCACCGGTACAGCGCCGGTCGGAAAATTTGCTCTGACGGCTGTCGCGGACTTCAATCAAAAATGGAAAGAATAGCGGCGAAGAAAGCGCCAATAGCGGCGATGATGCCAAGGATGATGTTGGCCAACAGCTCGAACAGGCTCTCGAAGGTCTCCGATACGCTGCTGCCGACGACCAAGATACCCGTGCCGCCGGCCGCAATGAGGGCGGCGGTTACGGCGCTGAAAATCGTGTACCAGAGGAGCCCGAACAGCAACACGCCGATAATGGCGGCGACGGCGATGCGGGCGGCGATGCCGCGCGATGTTGATTTGGCGGGGGCTGGCTGTTCGCTCACGTAGACGCACCGATCATTCTAACGGCGAGCACCAGCATAGCGGCGAATATGGCGAAGGTGGTGTTCCCCGCGAAATTGCGCGCGCCGGCTACTGCTTCTTTGGCAGCTCGAGGCCCATCTCACGGTAACGCTCGGGGTCGTTCTGCCAGTCGGCGCGCACCTTGACGAAAAGGAAGAGGTGCACCGGGCGCTCGAGGATCTGTGTCAGCTCGCGCCGTGAATCCGTCGAGACCTGCTTAATCGTCTGCCCGCCCTTGCCAAGCATGATCGCTTTCTGGCCGTCGCGGGCGACGTAGATGGTCTGCTCGATGCGCACCGAGCCGTCGCGGCGTTCGGTCCATGACGTTGTCTCTACCGTCGAGGCGTATGGCAGTTCGTCGTGCAGGCGGTGGAAGATCTTCTCGCGCGTGATTTCGGCCGCCATGCTGCGCATCGGCGCGTCGGTGAGATCGTCGGCCGCGTAATGCCACGGACCGGGGGGCGCGCGCTCGGCCAGGCTGCGCTTCAGGTCGGCAACGCCGTCCCCATCCGTCGCAGAGATCATGAACACGCGCTCGAACGGGAGATACTGGCCGAGATCGGCGGCAAGCTCGAGCAGCTTCTCACGCGACGTTAGCTTGTCGATTTTGTTGAGCACCGCGACCCGCGGCAGGCGCACGTCCGCGAGCTTTCTGAGTATGCCCTCGACCTCCTCGTCGATGCCCTTCGCCGCGTCGATGACCAGCACGACGTTGTCGGCGTCGCGGGCACCGCCCCAGGCTGCTTCCACCATGGCCGTGTCGAGACGCTTCTTGGGTGCGAACACCCCCGGCGTATCGATGAAGACGAGCTGGCTGTCGCCGTCGGTGGCGATGCCGCGGAGCGGCACGCGCGTCGTCTGCACCTTGTGCGAGACGATCGACACCTTGGCGCCGACGAGGGCGTTGACCAGCGTCGATTTGCCGGCATTGGGCGCGCCGATAATGGCAACGAAGGCGCAGCGCTGCGCGTCGGGCGGCGGCTGATGCTCGCGGTTCTCGTCACTCATGCAGTTCGGCTCCCGCGACACCTTCGCGTTCCAAAAGCGCCCTCGCCGCGGACTGCTCAGCCGCGCGCTTGGAAGCGCCCTCGCCGCGCGCCGGTGCGCATCCATCAATGCGCACCTCCGAGGTGAAGCGCGGCGCATGGTCTGGACCTTTGCGGCTCACCTCAACGTACTCGGGCAATGCTAAACCCTTTCCTTGCGCCCATTCCTGCAGGGCTGACTTGGCATCTGGCCCGGCGCTGGTCGGGTGCTGCTCGTCCTGGCTTGCCCACAGGCGGCGTACGGCCGAGCGCGCCACCTCAAAGCCGGCGTCGAGGAAGATGGCGCCGAGGATGGCTTCCATAGCGTCGGCGAGGATAGTGCCCTTGGCGCGGCCGCCGCTGCCGGCTTCGCTTTCGGAAAGGATCAGGTGCTTTCCTAATCCCACGGCACGGGCGACGCGCGCGCAGGCTTCCCCGCGCACCAGCCGATTATAGCGACGCGCCAGCTCACCTTCGCTGGCGGACGGAAATCGCTGGCTCAGCGCCTCCGCTATGACGAGGCCGAGTACGCGGTCGCCGATAAACTCCAGGCGCTCGTTATCGCTATGCTGCGCCTTGCCGCCGCGCATGCTGGCGTGCGTCAAAGCCATCTCGATAAGTTGCTGGTTCTTGAAGCGAAGACCCAGCGCTTTCTCGAGCTCTTTGTATTTTCGCGGGCGCAGTATCACGGGACGAGCTTAACGCATCTGCGGACGCCGAACACAAGCTGTGCGGCGCCCTTGGCAATCATGGCGCAAGCTAGCGGACCAGCTTGAAGAAACGGTTCCAGCGTATGTCAAACGGCCAGGTCCACGGGCTCCACCAGCGGAAGGCGTCCGGCTCGTCGACGGCGGCCGAGAAGAAGATGATCTCGGCGCGGCCGATGAGGTTGTCGAATGGCACATAGCCGACGCCCCACGAGGCGCGGCTGTCGGTGGAGTTGTCGCGGTTGTCGCCCATCATGAAATAGTGCCCGGCGGGCACTTTATACGGGCCGACGTTGTCGAATGGACCGTTCTTCTCGGAATCGAGGACGGTATACTTTACCCCGTTGGGAAGGGTCTCCTGATAGGCCGGAATGGGCCGCGCTGGCCCCGCGTCCTCCTGCGTGACGAACTCGCCGACCCGCTTGCGCGGCACTTCCTCGCCGTTGATGAACAGCACACCACTGCGAACATCAATCTGATCGCCCGGCAGACCGACTACCCGCTTGATGTAGTCGGTCGAGTTGTCGCGCGGCAGCTTGAACACTACGACGTCGCCGCGCTTGGGCTCGGCGGCGAACAGGCGACCGTTGAACGGGATGAAGTTGTAGAATGAATACCGGCTGTAGCCGTAGGACAGCTTCGACACGAACAGGTAGTCGCCGACCAGCAGGGTTTCCTTCATCGACCCCGAGGGGATGTTGAAAGGCTGGTAGAGGAAGGTGCGCACGACCATGGCGATAGCCAGCGCCTCGATGACGATGGTGGCCGTCTCCAGCCAACCGCCCTTCCTGGTGTTTGCCGATACGGCCATGCCAAACTCCCGTTGCGGCAGGCCCGGCTGCACGCCGGGGCCGCTATAACCATTTTGCCGTCGTGGCGCAATTCGCGCCGTTGTATCAGCCTGCCGCACCCATTCAGCCGCGCCGGTCGCCCTTCTCGGGAATTCCGGAAATGATGACGATGGCCGCGGCTATTGGGAAATCGTCGGTGATGGTCAAATCGATGCGCGCTTCGCACCCGTCCGGCGTCAGTTCCTGCAAAACCCTTGCCGCCCCACCAGTTAGCTTCAGGGTTGGGCGACCCGAGGGCAAATTTACGACACCCATGTCGCGCCAATAGACGCCGCACCGCAGCCCCGTTCCCAGCGCCTTGGCGCAGGCCTCCTTGGCGGCAAAGCGCTTGGCGTAGGAGGCGGCGCGCTGGCGGCGGCCATCCGATTTCTTGCGTTCAACGTCGGTGAATACTCGGGCGATGAAACGCTCGCCGTAACGCTGCAGCGTCTTTTCGATGCGGCGGATGTCGATGAGGTCGTTGCCGACGCCTAAAATCACGCCGACCTCGCGTGCTGGCTTTCAGGTACGGCTTCCTTGCGCGCCTCGTCTATCAGGGCGCGCATACGCTGCACGGCGCTGGAAAGTCCGACGAAGATGGCCTCCCCGATGAGGAAGTGGCCGATGTTGAGCTCGACGATTTGCGGCAACCGGGAGACGGCAGCCACCGTATCGAAGGTGAGGCCGTGGCCCGCATGCACCTCGAGACCGGCAGCGTCGGCGAGGCGCGAGGCCAGCTTAATGCGCTCGAACTCGCGAGAGACGCCCGTAGCGTTGCCCTCCAGCGCGCGCTCGCAGTAGGCGCCGGTGTGCAGCTCGACGATGTCGGCGCCGATGCGCTGCGAGGCTTCGACTGCGGTTGCGTCCGGCTCGATGAACAGCGAGACGCGCACGCCTGCACTCTTGAGGTCGCCGACGATGCGCTCAAGGCGCGCCCCGCCCCCTGCAACGTTGAGACCGCCTTCGGTCGTGCGTTCCTCGCGTCGCTCGGGAACGAGACAGCAGGCGTTAGGCAAATGCCGCAGGGCAATGGCGAGCATTTCGTCGGTCGCTGCCATCTCGAGATTAAGCGGGCGCGTCAGCTCGCCCTTAAGGCGGGCGATGTCTTCGTCGGAGATGTGACGGCGGTCCTCCCGCAGGTGTGCGGTGATGCCGTCGGCGCCCGCTTCAATGGCAAGGTGCGCGGCGCGCAAGGGATCGGGATGCCGTCCACCCCGCGCATTGCGGATGGTGGCGACGTGGTCGATGTTGACGCCTAGGCGGAGATAGGCAGGCTTACGCATATCAACGTGCCAGGGAAGCGGGTGGGACGATTACTCGGCTGTGGCCGACGTCCGGTTCATAATACGTAGCCGCCAACCGCGGACGACGTTCCTTGAAATATAGTAGACGATTGCTGCCGTGAGCAGCCCGATTGGTACGCTGCCCGCGAGCATGGGCCAGAGCAGCGGCCAGAACAGGGCGGCAGTCGCATCCAGCAGTTGGGGCGAGGGTTCGAGCAGGGCACGCCACAGCAAGAGCACGTTGCGCTGGACGGCGGCGGGATCGAATGCCCCTTCGAGGCCCACGATCTGCAGTCCCATGACGTAGGTCGATACCCAGATGAACGGCCAGCTCAGCGGGTTGCCGACGAAAGTGCCGATAATTGCCGCCGGCACGCTGGCGCGCAGCATCAGCGCGAGGATGATGGCGAGCAACGTTTGGACGCCCAGCAAGGGCGTGATGGAGACGAACGCGCCGAGCGCGCAGCCGAGTGCGATTTCATGCGGGCTGGCGCGCAAGTTGACCAGACGGCGTCCGGCTGCACGCAAACTCTGCCCCCATCCCCATGGAGGCGGCAACAGCACAGCCAAGCGGCTTTGGATGTGCCGACGAGGGTCAACCGCCATGCGCTAGAAAACTCCGCTTCCGGCCACGCCAATGTGCATCCCCCGCCTGACAGATTCTCCTATCAATCGAACACCCGCTCAACCCTGTTGACCACAGCCTTCTCACGAAGGCCTGCTATGATGTGGTTCAAATGCACCAGGTCGAGGACCTCCAGCTCGATGCGCATCTCCGTAAAATCCGAGGCCCGGCGGAGCATGCGCACGTTGTCGATGTTGCCTCCGGCCTCCCCTATAACTTTGGCGATCTGGGCCAAAGTTCCAGGCTCATTTAGGGCTGTGACGCTGATGCGTGCCGGAAAACGCTGCGGCGTATCGGTATCTACGTCCCAGGTGACGTCGATCCAGCCTTCGTGCTCGTACTCCCGGAGGCGCGGGGAATGGATCTGGAAGATGCGGATGCCCTCACCAGGGATCAAAACCCCGACGATGCGGTCGCCGGGGACGGCCCCGCCGGGCTCGAAGGTCACCGGCAGGTCATCCTTGACGCCGCGGATGGCCAGCCCGCTGCTGCTGCCCTTCGGCTCGCTGTCGGCGCGGAACTTGAGGCTCATCACCCGGTCGATGTTGAACCAGCCTTCCTGGCCGCGGGCGCGGCCGAAGCGGCGCGTGCGTCGGTAGGTGGGCTTCTTGGGTTGATGCTCGACCGCCTCGGGAATGGCGGCGCGCAGAACGTTGTCGATCGTCAGCTCGTTGCGGCCGACAGCGGCGAGCGCATCCTCGAGCGATTTGTAGCCGAGACGCGGTAGTGCCTTTCTCAGCTTGTCGTCCGTGAGCTCCTCGCCGAGGCGCTCGAAATGCGAGGCGATCAGACGGCGGCCGAGCTCGCTGTATTGCTTGCGTACGGCATCTCGGGCGGCGCGGCGGATGGCGGACCTGGCACGGCCGGTGACGACCAGGTTTTCCCACGCCGCCGGTGGCGTGTGGTTCTTGGCGGTCTCGATCTCGACCTCGTCACCGTTGCGCAGCTGTGCGTCGATCGGCGTGTGGCGGCCGTTGACAAAGGCGCCGACGGCGGCGTTGCCGATGTCGGTGTGGACCGCGTAGGCGAAGTCGAGCGGCGTTGCGCCGCGCGGCAGGGCGATGAGGCGCCCCTTGGGCGTGAAACAGAAGACCTGGTCCTGAAACAGCTCCAGTTTGGTGTGCTCGAGAAACTCTTCCGGATTGGAGCCCTCGAGCAGGGTCTCAACCAGGCGGCGCAACCACACGTAAGGCCCGCTGTCCTTATCGAACTCGCCGGGCGTTCGGGCGAGGGCGTGGCCATTGTGGCGGATCGCATCCTTGTAGATGGCATGGGCGGCGACGCCATATTCGGCGATGTCGTGCATGACGCGCGTGCGAATCTGCAGCTCGACCCGTTGGTGGCGCGGGCCGACGATGGTGGTGTGAATCGATTGGTAATTGTTCTGTTTTGGCGTCGAGATGTAGTCCTTGAAGCGACCCGGCACCGTGCGCCACGTCGTGTGGGCGACGCCGAGCACGCGATAGCAGTCGTCGATCGACTTTGTGATGACGCGGAAGGCGTAGATGTCGGACAGCTGCTCGAGACTGATCTGCTTGTTGGCCATCTTGCGCCAGATGGCATAGGCCTTCTTCTCGCGCCCCGAGACCTCGGCGTCGATGCCGACCTCGGCCAGCTTATTGACCAGCGCGACGCGGATTTCCTCAACGAGGCCTTCGTTCGACTTGCGCAGCTCAGTGAGCTTCGCCGTCACGGCGGCGTAAGCATCGGGATGCAGCCAGCGGAAGGCGTGGTCCTCGAGTTCCTCGCGCATTTTCTCCATGCCCATGCGCGCGGCCAGCGGGGCATAGATGTCGAGCGTCTCCTCGGAGATGCGCTTGCGCGTCTCGGGCTTCATGTGCTCGAGCGTGCGCATGTTGTGCACGCGATCGGCGAGCTTTACGAGCAGGACGCGGATGTCGCTCGAAATGGCAACCAGCAACTTGCGGAAGTTCTCGGCCTGCTCGGCCTTCTTGGAGACGAGGTCGAGGCGGCGGATCTTCGTGAGGCCGTCGACCAGCTTACCGATCTCGGGGCCGAACAGCTGGTCGATCTCCGCCCGCGTGATGGGCGTATCCTCGATGACGTCGTGCAGCAGCGCCGTCACGATCGTCGCGTCGTCGAGTTTCAGGTCGGTGAGGATGGCAGCAACTTCGAGCGGATGGGAGAAATAGGATTCGCCCGAGGCGCGCTTCTGGTTGCCGTGCGCCTTCATCGCATAGACGTAAGCGCGGTTGAGCAGCGCCTCGTCCGCTTTTGGATCGTAGTCGAGAACTCGCTCGACGAGTTCGTACTGCCGCATCATGGCCCGCCGCTCCTAGGCCGGCCGCCGCCTGTAAGCTCCGGCCCTGCCCGCTTCAGGGGCGGGCGCCATGCTCAACGGCCGCGATCGCGGTCACGCTCGCGAGGACCACCGTTGGGACCGCCATTGGCCGACGGCTCCGTCGGGGTCATGCTCTCGAGGCCGCGCAGCAACTGCTCCTCGGTCATCACGTCGACGACGCTGTCACTCGACTGGTCGTCGCGGCCAAGCACCGGGGCGCGACGCTCAGGCGGCAGCAGCGGCGCCGCGGCGGCCTCCGGCTCGTCGACTTCGACGTTCTTCTGGATGGAGTGGATCAGCGCTTCGCGCATATCCTCAGGTGGGATAGTCTTCTCGGCAATCTCGCGCAGCGCGATGACGGGGTTCTTGTCGTCATTGACAGGGACAGTCAGCGCGCTGCCATCGGCGATGGAGCGGGCGCGGTGGGCGGCCAGAAGAACCAGCTCGAAGCGGTTCGGGACCTTGTCCACGCAGTCTTCAACTGTCACGCGCGCCATGGGCGACACCCCTCTTGGGAACGAGCGGATTGATCGGAAAACTGTGCGCGGCGCCGGCAAATGTGGCCAGCGGCGCCAGTAACCCACCTAGTCGCATGAAAGATCGTGCAAATCAAGTCTGGATGAAGCATTGTTGAGCAAGTCAGGCACGTCAGAACTGTGGAAGGGTACTGAACGTTGGCAAGATAAGCTTGCGAAAATTTGGTTGAATCTCGACGTACGACCTTAATTTGGTAGAATTGGTTTGTGGAGATACTTGGTGCTTCACATTGTCGCTTAAAATCGAACCAATATGATGCTTTGTATGCCCCTGAAAGTGGTAACAAACTCCGGCCTGCAGCTAGCCGAGCATAACGGCGCCGCGGCCCCATTCCATTGAGAACTACTGTGCAGGTTCTTACCTGACACTTGTGGCCCGAGGGTGAAAGAATGCATTTCTACCAGACCGAACGCATCGCTCTCTTCATTGACGGAGCCAATCTCTACGCCACCGCCAAGTCGCTCGGATTCGACATCGACTATAAACGGCTGCTCGCCCTCTTCCGCCAGAAGGGCCAGCTCGTTCGCGCGCTCTATTACACTGCGCTCGCCGAGGATCAGGAATATTCGTCAATCCGTCCCTTGATCGACTGGCTGGACTACAACGGCTTCACGATGGTGACGAAGCCGACGAAGGAGTTCACCGATGCCTCCGGCCGCCGCAAAATCAAGGGCAACATGGACATCGAGCTCACCGTCGATGCCATGCGCCTGGCCGAGAACCTAGACCACATCGTGTTGTTCTCGGGTGACGGCGACTTCCGCAGCCTCGTCGCTGCCTTGCAGCAGATGGGCAAGCGCGTCAGCGTCGTCTCCACGCTGCAGACCCAGCCTCCCATGGTCGCCGACGAGTTGCGCCGGCAAGCGGATCAGTTCGTCGACATCGCCGACCTCGAGCAGCTCATCTGCCGTGATCCGGCAACGCGCCCGGCGCGTGAAGGACGCTCGTTCAGCGGCAGTGGCAGCGGTCGCGGCGGATACACGTCGCGCGATGCGACAGCCACTTATCAGGAAAACGACGACCTCTCAGAAGAGGTCTAGCGGGCGCTCGGCCGATGGCCGCCACGGGGGAAGCGTGTACGCCGGAGGCTCCAAAGCTGTGCGGCCTGTGCCCACGGCTCGTTGCCTTTCGCGACGCCAACCGCCGCAAAGCTCCCGACTGGTACAACGGCGCCGTCCCGTCATTTGGTGACGAAGCAGGGCGGCTGCTGATCGTCGGATTGGCCCCTGGTCTCAACGGCGCCAACAGGACGGGGCGCCCGTTCACCGGCGATTACGCAGGCGATCTGCTCTACGCGACACTTTTGAAATTCGGCTTCGCCAAGGGGCGGTATGATGCGCGCCCCGACGACGGTCTGCAGCTTGTCGACTGCATTATCTCCAACGCGGTTCGCTGCGTGCCGCCGCAGAACAAGCCGATGCCGGCGGAAATCGTGACGTGCAACGGTTTCCTACGCGCACGCATGGGCGCGCTGCCAAACGTTTCCGTCGTCATCGCGCTGGGGCGCATCGCGCACGACAGCACGCTCACGGCGTTCGGCTTGCGGAAATCGCAATTTCCATTCGCGCACGCCGCGTGCCACGAGCTGCGCCCTGGTCTGCATCTGTTCGACAGCTTCCACTGCTCCCGTTACAATACGAACACGCGGCGCCTTACGACTGTGATGTTCGAAGCGGTGTTCGCGGCGACGCGCGAGCTTCTGTCGGCCTCCCCGGTCAACCACAGCCTTTAAGCCTCCGCGCCAGGCAGTGAGACCCCTGCGGCCTTCCGCGGCGCAACCCGCGATGCTATCTCAACGTTGCGCACGCTCCTCATCACCGCGTGCCCGGAGACCCGCCGCCATGGCGCTCGAAATCGCCCCTGAGAAAGTCGCGCACGTCATCATCAAGGCGCGCGAGTACGACGTCAAAGTGGGCGCGTGGGACGATTCCCCGGAAGGCGGTGATGCCGAGGAAGATCCGAGCACCATCCTCGAGGACTACGCGAACGATCCGACCCGCGCCGAACTGTTGGGCTTCATCGAGCGCATGAACTACGACGAGCAAGCAAACCTCGTCGCGCTCATGTGGGTGGGGCGTGGAACGTACGAGAAAGAGGAGTTCGAGGAAGCGGTAGAAACGGCGCGCGCCGAGCGCGTCAATTCGACGTCGACCTATCTGATCGGCATTCCCTTGCTTGCCGACTACCTCGAAGAAGGCCTCGAGAAGATGGGCTTTTCGGTCGACGACGTCGAGAGCGACGTTCTCTAGCTCTTGGCGATGGCCCGCCGCTTCTCATCGAGCCAGTCGAGCACGTCGCGCGCGTGCGCCGCCGGGTGCTTCACGGGATAGAACGCGTGGGCGATCCGGCCGTCACGCACCAACAGCGTAAGCCGTTTCAGGTACGGCGTGCCGCCAGCATCGAAAGTGGGAAGGTTGAGCGCCTGTTTGAAGGCAAAGCTCGCATCGCTGAGCAGCGGGAACGGCACGGCGAGGCGTGCGACGAACTCGCCATGATGCTCAGCCGATTGGCTGCTGAGGCCAAACACCTCGATGCGCTGAGCGCGAAACTTCAGATAATGGTCGCGGAAACCTTCGGTCTCGGGAGTCGAGCCGTGGGCGCCGGAAATGTCGTCCCAACCGGGTGGGTCGGCGATACCGGGCCGCCCGGTCCAAGGATAGACGTAGACTACCGCCGCCCCTCTGCGGATCCCGAGGTTGACCATCTCACCGCGGCTCGATGGTAGGGCGATGTCGGGAAGCTCCAACCCATTCACAAGATGGCGGGCGGCGCCGTCGTCGTTTGGCGCGGGCAACGCACTCCCGGTCGTCACGCCCGCTGCGCCCTCAGCCATTCGAGCACCTCGCCGGCATTACGGTCGGGAGGAAACACGGGATAGAACACATGTTTTATGACACCGTCGTCGATGATCAGCGCCATACGCTTCAACAGCGTCGCACCACCCACCAGCATGGCGGGAAGCTGCATCGCGGTCGTCAGGCAAAGCGCCGCATCCGAAAGCAAAGGAAAGGGCAGGTGCAGCCGTTCCGCAGCCTCACGCTGATACTCCGTGTCCTGGGTCGACAGGCCATAAACCCGATCGGCGCCGGCGGCCAGAAGTTCGGCGTAGTGATCCCGAAAAGCGCAGCTTTGCGGGGTACAACCGCGCGCGCCCGGGATGTCGTCCCAGTCGTCGGGTAGGGGCGTCCCCGGTCGCCCCGTCAACGGATAGGCATAGACGACCGTCCGCTTGGCAAGCCGGGCGAGCGATACGAACGTTCCATCCGTTGCGGAATGAGAAATGTCCGGGACGGTCGAACCGGACAGGTGCTTTGCCGCGCCGTCGTCCGCGGGCGGCGACAGCCGCGACCAGTCGACATCGAGGAAGTTCGTCGCGGACATCAACCCTTCTCGCGCATCAGGCGCGCCTTCTCCCGGTTCCAGTCGCGCTTTTTGTCGGCCTCGCGCTTGTCGTGCAGCTTCTTGCCCTGCGCCAGTGCGATCTTCAGCTTGGCGATCCCGCGCGCGTTGAAATAGAGCTCGAGCGGAACCATTGTCATACCTTGCCGCTCGACCGCGATGGTGAGCTTATGGATTTCCTTGGCGTGTAGCAGCAGGCGGCGCTTGCGGCGCGGCTCGTGTTGAAAGAAGCGCCCCGCCCCCTGGTATTCGGGGATGTAGGAGTTGATCAGCCACAGGCCGCCGTCTTCCCACGTGGCGTAGCTTTCGGAGATGTTCGCCTGCCCCTTGCGCAACGACTTCACCTCCGTGCCCGTCAGCATCAGGCCGGCTTCCCACGTCTCGGTGAGGAAGTATTCGTGGCGAGCCTGCCGGTTCTCGGCGACGATACGGCGGCCATCTTTCTCTTTGGCCGCCATGGCCTGTCAAACTCCGAACATGAGCATGGGCATCGCCGTTTATTCGGCGGCGCGCGCTTGAATGAGGCCCGCGCGCACGAGGGCCGCATCGACGATGCGCTGGGACGCCTGCGTAATCGGCACGAGTGGCAGACGGACCTCGGCTTCGCACAGGCCAAGCCGGGATGCGGCGTATTTCACCGGTCCGGGATTTGACTCGCAGAACATCGCATCGTGCAGCGGCATGAGGCGATCCTGCAGCGCCAGCGCGGCCCTGTAGTCGCCGGCAAGGCAGGCGTTCTGGAATTCGGCACACATGCGCGGAGCAATGTTCGAAACGACCGAAATGCAGCCGTGGCCCCCGTGCGCCATGAAGCCCAGGGCCGTGGCGTCCTCGCCCGACAGCATCACGAAGTCGGGGCCCATCGCCGCCCGCTGCTGCGAAGCGCGCGCGAGATTGGCGGTCGCGTCCTTGACGCCGACTACGTTCTTCAGTGCGAAGCAGCGCGTCATGGTGTCGACGCTCATGTCGATCACCGAGCGGCCCGGTATGTTGTAGATCACGATGGGGATGTCGACCGCATCGTTGATAGCCTTGAAATGCTGGTAGAGCCCTTCCTGGGTCGGCTTGTTGTAATAGGGCGTGACAACCAGCACCGCCGCGGCACCGACCTTCTTGGCGTGGCGCGTGAAGTCAATCGCTTCGCTCGTCGAGTTCGAGCCGGCGCCGGCGATCACCGGCGCGCGCCCCTTGGCGGTCTCGACCGTAAGCTCAACGAGGCGCTTATGCTCCTCATGCGACAGCGTCGGGCTCTCGCCTGTCGTGCCAACCGGCACGAGACCGTGCGTGCCCTCACCGATCTGCCACTCGACGATACGCCGGAAGGCGTCCTCGTCGAGGCTGCCGTTTCTAAACGGTGTGATCAGCGCCGTGAATGATCCCTTGAACATGTCGCCGTTACCCTTGAGCTTGTAGCTCATTCATATTCGTTTCACGCGACCAGTGTCAGCGGGAAATCTGCCCCGGCGCCTTGCTCTCGCCGCATCCGGCGGCATGCTGCGGCGCCTTGTCCCTCGCCGGGCCGCTTGGTATTTTTGCGCGCGCCGGCGATGTGAAATCGCCGCGCCTCGTCGGGCGGGACATTAGGACCTTGCTTTGCGCCCCGCAACCCGGCGTGGCCGGCGCGGCCTGTGGAAGGACGAACATTGCCCCAGACGCACCGGAAGTCATGGACCGTCGGCCACAGCGCGCTTCCCGCGGGGTGGCCAGTCACCGCACAAGGTACCGCCCGCAACCGTCCTCATCCATTCACGCCCGCCGCCTCGCTGGCCGCGCTGTGCTTGTTGATCGCCTGTGGACAGAGCATCGGCGCCGATGCGCGGATCACGGTCGCCCAACCAGCGACAAGCGCAGCGGCGTCGCAGAAGACGGTCAGCCCGCAGCAACGTGAAGCGGACTACGTCGCGCAGCTCGACAAGCTCGTCGCGCCGCTGCAGGACTACCAGCTCTCCGCCGAAGACAACACCAAGATCAATGCAGCCTTCAAAGCGATTGCGGCCGGCGATTTGACCAAAGCCAAGGATCTGCAAGCCGGCCTCAGCGATCCGCTTGCGCGCACGCTCGTTGAATGGGAGCAGCTGCGCCGCGGCGAGGGGCAAGCCGCCGAATACCTGAAGTTCCTCTCCGACAACCCGGATTGGCCGAGCCGCGAGCAATTGCAGCGGCGCATGGAGGAGACGCTGTTTGAGGAAGGCGGCGACACCAACGTCATCGCCACCTACTTCAAGGGCCGCGAAGCTCGCAGCCCCGCCGGCATGGCCGTCCTCGCCTCGGTGCATCTGGCACACGGCGAAAAGGACCAAGCGAAGGCGCTGGCCGTGAAGATTTGGCGCGAGAAGGATCTGCCTGCCAGCCTCGAGAAAGGCTTCTTGACGCGGTTCGCGACGATGCTCGACGAGCAGGACCATAAATGGCGCCTCGATCGATTGTTGGGCGAGGACGTAAGGGTCAAGGCTAACCGCGACGACCGCGCCGCGCAGGCCAAGCGCGTCATCCCTCTCCTCTCGGCCGCCGAGCAAAAGACGGCCCAGGCGCGGCTTTCGGTGTTCATGCGGTCCGGCAAGCCGGCGCTCGCCAGCGCCCAGAAAGGATCGGGCACAGACTGGGGCATTGTCTTCCACAAGGTCCAGCAGCTGCGGCGAGCCAACAAGGTCGAAGAAGCCGCCAAGCTGCTGAGCACGGCTTCCCTCGATCCGAGCGTCGTCGCCAACCTCGACGACTGGTGGATCGAGCGTCGCGGCCTCGCGTACCTGGCGCTCAAGGCCAACAACCCGAAGCTCGCCTATGAAATCGTGCGCGATGCCGGCCCGCTCAGCGCCAACGAGCTCAACGACCAGACGTTCATGGCTGGGTGGATCGCGCTGCGCTACCTCAAGGACGTGAAACAGGCCGAGAAGCATTTTGCCGACCTTGTGCGTACGGCCGACGGGCCTCTGAGCCGCGGCCGTGCTCACTATTGGATGGGCCGCACGGCGGAAGTCCTGGGAGAGACTGAACGCGCCCGCACCAACTACCAGACGGCCGCGCGCGAGAACGACACCTTCCATGGCCTCCTCGCTATGCAGAAGCTGTCGCCGGGACGCCTGGCACTGACGTTTGACCCGCCGGCTCTGCCTAGCACCGAACTCGCCGCGCGCTTCACCAATCACGAAGCCGCCAAGGCGATTGCGCTCGCCCGCAAGGCCGGCTTGGGGCGTCCCGTCACGCGCGTGTTCATGCTCAACCTCGCCAAGATCGAGAAAGACGAGGCATGGGCGGCCATGGCGGCACATCTAGCGCGCGTTAGCGGGGACACGCAGACCGCCGTGCGCATCGGGAAGGCTTCGATCGCCAACGGGCAGAACCTCATCTATTACAGCTACCCGGTGCACGCGCTACCGAAGTACACGCCCCTGCGTCCACCGCCGGAGACGGCGATGCTCTTGGGCCTCGCCCGGCAGGAGACGGAGTTCAATAGTGATACGGTCTCGACGGCCGGCGCGCGCGGCATCCTGCAGGTGATGAAGGTGACGGCGGCGCATATCTGCCGCGACTACAAGATCAAATGCACCTACGACAAGCTACTGACCGACGACAG
Organism: Hyphomicrobium sp.; assembly: GCA_036559705.1. GTDB lineage: Bacteria > Pseudomonadota > Alphaproteobacteria > Rhizobiales > Hyphomicrobiaceae > Hyphomicrobium_A. The sequence continues at coordinate 5,853 of DATBSP010000044.1, read as the reverse complement.
CTACAACATCACCATCGCCTCGGCCTATGTCGCCGACCGCATGGCCGAATGGCAGGGCTCGTACGTGCTGGCGCTATCGAGCTATAATGCCGGCCCCGGCCGCACGCGCCAGTGGATCAACGAGTTCGGCGACCCTCGCACCGCCGGCGTCGATCCCATCGATTGGATCGAGCGCATTCCCATCGAGGAGACGCGACGCTACGTCGCCAAGGTGCTGTCGAACATTCAGATCTATCGTGCGCGGCTGGGGGATGAGGCAACCGCCTTGCAGCTCGATGAGGATCTCAACAGGGCGCGAGCCGCCTCCAGGGCAACGCAGCAGGGCGGTGCGGTGCGCAAGACGAGCACGGCGGACTCGCAAAACTAACTAGGCGACTAAACGCCCGCTATTCGGCGGGCTGCCGACAGACCCTTCGAGCGGGGCGAGAGGTCAGGTGAGGCGAATGACGTCCGGAGAAGCTTTCGAAGACATCTACTACACGTCCCGCGATGGGCTGCGGCTGCATGCCCGGCGATATGCGGCGACGGGAGGCACCAGGCGCCACGCGCGGCCCGGCCTTTGCCTTCCTGGCTTGACGCGCAACGGCCGCGATTTCCACGATCTCGCCGTTGCCCTTAGCACGCGCTCGAACACCCCCCGCACCGTCTACACGCTCGACTACCGCGGGCGCGGTCTGTCCGACTTCGACCCCGACTGGCGTAACTACAGCGTCCCTCTCGAGATGCTTGACGTCATCGACTTCATCACGCTGCGCGGACTGCAGGACGCTGCACTGATCGGCACCTCGCGTGGCGGCCTTATCACCATGCTGCTGGCGGCGGCGCAGCCGACGACGGTCGGCGCCGTTGTGCTGAACGATATTGGCCCGGTGGTCGAGCACGAGGGCCTCGCACGCATCAGCGGCTACGTCGGGCGGGTGCCCCTGCCTATTTCATGGGCGGACGCCGGACGCATCGTGCGCGAGCTCAACCGCCGGCACTTCCCCGAGGTTTCCGAGGGGGTGTGGGAGGAGGTGGCGCGCCAATGGTACAACGAGAAGAATGGCAAGCCGGCGCCGGGATACGACTCGAACCTCGGCAATGCTCTGTCGGTGCTCGACGGACCGCTGCCGGCACTATGGCCCCAATTCGAAGCGCTAAAGCGTGTGCCGCTGATGGTCGTGCGCGGCGAGTACTCGGACATTCTAACCGCCAAGACGGTCGACGAGATGCGGCGGCGGCATCCGGCCATGGCGACGATCACTGTCGCGAATCAAGGCCACGCGCCGCTGCTGAAGGACCCAACGACAACCGAGGCCATCCGCCACTTCCTTACGGCGGCAGATGCGGGTCGACAGTTCGCGACGCCCGCCTCGGCTTAAATTACGGCGCCGGGAGCAGGGCGTCCGAGCGGCCCGTCACCCAGTTTACCAGCAGCCCCAACCATTCCTTCACGACGAAGTCGAGGCGCCGCAGCCCCTCGACCGGCGATGCAAAGAAGATCCATGCATCAGCCGGGCCGGCAGTTCGGTAGTCGGTCGGCCACGCCTCCACGTCAAAGCCAGCCTTGCGAAAAAGACCCATGGCGCGTGGCATGTGCCAGCCAGACGTGATGAGGAGCCAGCGCTGCCCGGGCTTGGGGTTAGCCAGCTCCTTGGCAAGCATCGCGTTCTCTGCCGTGTTGCGCGCCTTGCGTTCCAGCAGCAGACGCTCACTGCCGATGCCGAGATCGCGCAGCACCATGCCTGCGGCGTCCGCCTCGACCGTCGGCTCCCGCAGGATCTCAACGCTCCCGCCGGTGAATAGGATCTTGGCAGCGGGGTAGCGGCGAGCGAGCGTCGCCGCCTCCGTCAGGCGCTCGGCCGATTCATTGAGCGCATGCGTGCCGCGGCCTTTGGCAACGCGCGCGTCTTCCGACCCGCCGAGGATGACGATGCCGTCGATGGGGCGGTCTTCGAGCACGGCACGAGGAAAACGGTCCTCGAGCGGCAGGATCATCCAGGCGCTGAGGGGGCCGAGGCCGCCAACGACGAAGAAGATGGCGGCGGCGACCACGAGCCCTCGACCGGTGCGCTGGTAGCGCGTGCCTAGCAGGGCGGCGCCGGCGACGGTGAGGATCAGCAACAGCATGGCCGGCTGCATCACCCCCCAGAAGATTTTCGAGATGTAGAACAAACGACCCTTCCCTCGATTGGCGGCAGGGCCGGCGTTACCGTTCCGAAACCCGTAGCACTGCAATGTGCTGATAGCTGCAGCGACCATGTGGGCCAATCGATGGCTTCGATGCTGGTGAACACCCCATGAGAGACCTTGCACTCTGGACCAGCGAAGCACTCGACATCACCAGCTTCGCCGCCATCCTGCTGGGCGTTTCCATCTCCACGGCCGCGTTTGTGGCGCGGGTTTGGCATACCGGCTTTCTGGCCAACTACCGCGACTACCGGGCCAACCTCGGGCGTGGCATCCTGATCGGGCTAGAGTTGCTGATCGCCGCCGACATCCTCAAGTCGGTGGTAGTCGACCCGACCATGGAGGGCATCGCCGTGCTCGGCGGCATCGTTGCCATCCGCACCTTCCTGTCGATCTCGCTCGACGTCGAGATCAACGGCCACTGGCCGTGGGAGACGACGTTGCTTGCTCAGCAGGCCGGCACGCCGGAGACCCCCGGACCAGCGTGACGGGTCCCTTCTCGATCGTCCCCGATAACGAGAGCGCTTGTCGTCCAGGCCTGCGACCGGCCATGATCGCCCGGACATCAACGCCGCCGGGGGGCTGCAATGATCTTGTTCGGGATGATCGCCTACGTCCTGGCGCAGTTCGCCGTAGGCATCTGGGTATCGCGGCGGGTCAAGAGCGAGGCAGACTATATCCTCGCCGGCCGCAGCCTCGGCCCGACTCTCGTCGCATTCTCCGTATTCGCCACCTGGTTCGGCGCCGAAGCGATCGTCGCAACGACCGCCGAGGTCTATGACAAAGGCCTCGCCGGCGCTTTGGTCGACCCCCTCGCCTACGGCTTCGCGGTAGTTGCCGCGGGCGCGCTCTACGCAGCCGTTCTCTGGCGCAAGGGCGTAACCACGTTCGCCGACGTGTTCCGCGAGCGCTTCTCGCCCGGCGTCGAGAAGCTCGTTGTGGTCATCCTGCTTCCCGGATCGGTGTTCTGGGCGGCAGCACAGATCCGCGCCTTCGGCCAGGTGTTGAGCTCAACCTCCGACATGTCGCTGCCAAACGCCATCATCCTGGCGGCAGTGCTGGTTGCCTCCTACTCGGTCATCGGCGGCCTGCTGGCCGATTCCGTGACCGACTTTCTGCAGGGAACCGCCGTCATCGTCGGGCTCATCGTGCTGACGGTTGCCGCCATCGTGGCGGCCGGTGGCGTCGGCCCGGCGCTGGACGGGACGCCGGCCGATCACCTAGCGCTCGCCACGCAGGCGTACGGAACGCCGCTCGAGCTTACCGAGGCCGTCGCGGTGGCCTTCTTCGGGTCGTTCGTCGCCATTGAGCTGATCTCGCGCTTTCTCGGGGCACGCTCGGCAGAGGTGGCACGCGGCGGAACCATAGCCGGCGGCGTCATGTACATCGTCATCGGCATTCTACCGGTGTTCCTCGGCCTCGCCGCCTCCGGTCTCGTGCAGGCAAGCCCCGAGCTGCGGGCCAAGCTGGTCGATTCCGAGCAGACCGTCTCGATCCTTTCGCAGCACTACCTGCCCGAGTGGCACTACGTGATTTTCGGCGGAGCGCTGATTTCGGCCATTCTGTCCGTCGTCCACTCCGCTTTGCACGCTTCCGGCGCCCAGGTGTCGCATAACATCGTCGTACGCCTCATCCCGACCCTTGGCATCCGCGGTAAGCTGATGGCGGCGCGGCTCAGTGTCGTGGCGCTGACGGGAGCAGCATTCGTGCTCGCCATTACGTCGGACCGCATCAAGGAGCTGGTGGAGATCGCCTCGGCCTTCGGCAGCGCAGGAGTGTTCGTATCAGCCGCATTCGGCATGTTCACGCGCTATGGCGGTGCGGCGAGCGCGGCCGTGTCAATTTGCCTTGGAACGGTCGTATGGGCGGCAGGACGCTTCGTCCTCGAATGGCAAGCGCCCTATCTCGTAGCGCTCGCCTGCTCGGCGCTGGCATACGTTGCGGTTGCCGCTATGCAGCGGCGCGCGATTTCCCCGTGAGCGGGGAATTTGGCTGTCAGAGCTTAAGCAGAGAAAACGTTGGTGCGGTCGAAAGGACTCGAACCTTCACGCCGTTTCCAGCGCTACCACCTCAAGGTAGTGCGTCTACCAATTCCGCCACGACCGCAAGCCGGGAGAACGAGCGCTCATATAGCCAAGTTGAGCGGCCGGAACAAGCACGCGTGAAGCCCCGAAAATGTTGGCTTGCGGCATGGCGCGGCGGCGGCATATCGCCCCTGATCGCGATGGACGCTCCCACGCCTAGCCCTTCCCAGGGCCAAGACTTAGACTGCCGGCATGAGCCGAGGCCCGTTCAAGCAGAGCAACGTCGCGAGTGCGCCACCCATCGAATGGTCGAGAAGCCTCGCGCTTATCGATTATCCCGATGCCGTACGCGTCATGCAGGAACGCGCCGCGCGCATCGCGAATGGGACCGCGGCAGAGCTCATCTGGCTGCTCGAGCACCCCGCGATCTACACTGCCGGCACCAGCGCGCGCGATGAGGAGCTTCTGGCGTATGACCGCTTTCCGGTGTACCGCACCAGCCGCGGCGGTCGCCTGACCTATCATGGTCCCGGACAGCGTATCGCCTACGTCATGCTTGACGTGAGGCGTCATGGCGGCGACGTGCGCGCGTTCGTCGCCGCGCTCGAGGATTGGATCATCGGCACTCTGGCGGACCTCGGCGTCAAAGGCGAGACGCGCTCAGACCGGGTCGGCGTGTGGGTGTGCCGCCCCGACAAGGGTGACGGCATCGAGGACAAGATCGCGGCTATCGGGCTGCGATTAACCAGATGGGTCAGCCTGCACGGCATGAGCCTCAACGTTCATCCCGATCTGTCGCACTACGGCGGCATCGTGCCGTGCGGCATCGCCGGACACGGGGTGACGAGCCTTGCCGACCTTGGCGTTGGGTATTCCATGGAAGCTGTGGATAACGCCTTGCGCCGTCACTTTGAGCTGCGTTTCGGGCCGACGCGCAGTGCCATGGAGCCTCCGCGACAGTCGAGGCAACCCCTGCCGAGTGATTCCTGTGCCTCAAAAGAAGAAAGCCCGGCCCCCTAGGAGGGTCGGGCTTTCAAACCGTAGCGTTCGTTACCTGCCCCTACTTGGCGCTGGGCTCTGAAGGCTGGTCCGCATCACCAACCTTCGGCACTGCGGATGCGGGCGGCCCGTCGTAGTAGAGGTAGCCGTCCTCAATCGACACGGCCTCCGAGCCTTTCAGCTCGTACTCGTCCTTTTCGCTGTCGTTGAGGCGGATCACGCAGCCCTTATCACAGACCCCTTCGAGTGACGCGGACGGCCGTAAAACATGGTCGTTTGTCGCATTTCCCTCGATGACACTGACTTTGTAGTCCTTGCCGTCTCGGTTCTTGATCGACGATGCGTACGCGATAGGGGACCAGATCAGAGCTACGCTCAGAGATACCGCAACGACCAGCTTGGACATTACGGCGGCTCCTGTTGATCTCTCAGGGAGAGATCGACTACCTCTTCTTCTTCTTGGCTGCCGGCTTCTTCGCCGCGGCTTTCTTGGCAGGCTTCTTCGCTTTGGCCTTCATGGTGATCGTCCTTCCATTGTGAACCCGAACGATAAGAGCCGAATCGGATTCGACTCGGTCGGGACGTGACCAATTTGGTGAGAATCAACCCCGTCCACAAACGGAATTTTCCGGTGACCACTATCGGAAATTTCGATAGATAG
>DATBSP010000043.1:0-7734 GCA_036559705.1 Hyphomicrobium sp. | reverse complement strand
AATTTTCTATTGCCGGGGCCCCTCTGCCTCAAGATAAGAACGATTTTCCGGCCTTACATCGCGTTTGGGCATGGGTTTGCGATGATTTGCCGCCCGAGTTCCTCGCCCGACTGCCGTCCTAGGGCAGCGGTTCCGAGCACTACGGCCGGTAGAGTTGTCTAGGCTACCGTCCGTTGCCGGAGGCGACGATAAAAACGCGGACGGCGGACGACTTCGAGACCCGTCTTTGCCGCGATGCATTTCATTCGCAAATGCGAGCGCTCACACGACGGTTAGGTGACGGATAGCACACGCGTTTGTGAGACCGATTTACTTCCGTTCCAAAATCGCGTGTGGTTTATAGCCGCCATGGCGGTCCGGACTTGCGTGTTCCAGATCCGCAGAATGAAGCGACCCTACGAAGAGGTAATCGCTTCAGGGGTGGGCCCTCGGCGGGGCCATCCAGTTTTGGACGGCATCTTGCCGATACAGGAGGACGTTATGAAGGTTTGGACCAAGCCCGCAGTTCGTGAGCAGGAAGTTGGCCTCGAGGTTACCTCGTACATGCCGGCTGAGATCGACATCATCTAACGACTGTCGATCCACTCACTAACTCTGTGAGTTTCCGACAACGGCGGTCGAACATTCGGCCGCCGTTGTTATATCGGGCGCCATGTTCTCGGCGGAATGTGCGCTCGAAACCAGACGACGGAAATGATCATCAAAGTTCTGGGCTCTGCCGCGGGCGGAGGGTTCCCGCAGTGGAACTGTAACTGCCGCAATTGCACCGCCGTGCGCGCTGGAACCCCCGGTTTCAGGGCCCGCACGCAGTCGTCGCTGGCTATCAGCCGCGATGGGGTGAATTGGGCGTTGCTCAACGCTTCGCCCGACCTGCGCCAGCAGCTCAATGACACGCCGCAGCTGCATGCCGATCCGAAGCTCGGCCTGCGTCACAGCCCCATCAAGGCGGCGGTTCTGACCAATGGCGACGTCGACCACATCATAGGCCTCATCAACCTGCGCGAAGCACAGCCCTTCTCGATCTACGCCTCGGACCGGGTGCTCGCCACCCTGCGCGCCAACTCGGTGTTCCAGGTGCTGGCCGAGGAACTCGTGCCACGCATCGAGATCACGCTCGACCGGCCGTTCAAGCTGGAAGGCGCCGGCGTCGACCTCGGGATGACCGTCGAAGCCTTCGCCGTGCCCGGCAAGGTTGCTCTCTACCTTGAGGACAAGTCTTCCACCGACTTCGGCAGCCGGGAGGGCGATACCATCGGCCTCAAAATTACTGATCCGGCCGAGAAGAAGTCCTTCTTTTACATTCCCGGGTGCGCCGCCGTAGATGAGAATCTGGCTGCCCGCCTACAGGGTGCATCCATCGTCTTTTTCGATGGCACCTTGTTTACCGACGACGAGATGCTCGAGCAGGGACTGCTTAACAAAACAGGAGCTCGAATGGGCCACATCAGTATGTCGGGAGCCTCCGGATCGATCGCTGCGTTCTCGAAACTTGGCGTCGGAAGGCTCATATATGTGCATATAAACAATTCGAACCCGGCGCTGGACGAGAACTCGCCCGCCCGCAAGTCCATTGAAGGCGCGGGATGGGAAGTCGGATACGATGGCCTGGAGGTACGCCTATGACCGAAGCGGTAAGCCTGGAGCGTAAGAGCGCCGAGCGCAAAGCGCAGGAGCCCATGCCGGTTGCCGAATTCGAGGCGGCGATACGTGCCGTCGGCGCCGAACGCTATCACGACAAGCATCCGTTCCATCACATGCTGCACGGCGGCAAGCTGCTGAAGCCGCAAGTGCAGGCCTGGGCGCTCAATCGCTTCTGCTATCAGTCGGCCGTGCCGCGCAAGGACGCTGCCCTGATCAGCCGCCTTTACGATCGCGAGCTGCGCCGCGAATGGGTGCATCGCCTGCTCGACCACGACGGCTACGGCGATGAGGAAGGCGGCATCGAACGCTGGCTGGTGCTGACCGACGGCCTCGGCCTCGACCGCGACTACGTGATCTCCATGAAGGGCGCCCTGTCGGCGACGAAGTTCGCCGTCGAATCCTACGTCACCTTCGTGCGCGAGCAGCCGATCACCGTCGCCGTCGCCTCCTCGCTCACCGAGCTGTTCGCTCCCAAGATCCACAAGGAGCGCATCTCCGGCATGCTCGAGAACTACGATTTCATCGACGACAAGGTCATGGCCTACTTCAAGCGCCGCCTGACGCAGGCGCCGCGCGATGCAGACTTCGCCCTCGACTACGTCCTGAAGAACGCCAAGACGCGCGAGGAGCAGGAAGACTGCGCCGACGCCGTGCGCTTCAAGTGCAACGTGCTTTGGGTACAGCTCGATGCTCTCCAGCACGCCTACGTCGAAGGGCACATCCCGCCCGGCGCATTCCGTCCGGAGGCATGAGAATGGGTGAAACCGCACCACGCCAGCGCGCGATCGTCACGGTCGTTAGCAAGCCGGTGATGCCACCCCATATTAAGATGCGGCACGATGAAGGCCGCGGCCGCTGGCTCATCTTAGCGCCCGAGCGAGTGTTCGATCCCGACGAGATCGCTGTCGCGATTTTGAAGCTTTGTGATGGCCAGCGCAGCGTCGGCGACATCGTCGGACTGATGGCCAAAGAGTATAATGCGCCGGTGGAGGAAATCGAGGCGGACATCATTGCGATGTTCCAGGACCTCGCCGACAAGGGAGTAGTGAAGGCATGAACGAATCTGCCCCTACCCACGTCAAGCACGTCAAAGAATCGACGGTGACGATGGACGCCGGCGAGTTGCGCTGCGATGCCGCCTCCTCGCCTGAGCCTGATCCCTCGTGCGCGGTGCGCGCGCCTATCGGCCTTCTTGCCGAGCTGACGCATCGCTGCCCGCTACAGTGCCCATACTGCTCCAATCCTCTCGAGCTCGAGAAGGTCAACGTCGAGCTGACGACAGAGGAGTGGCAGAAGGTGATGCGCCAGGCGGCGCAGCTCGGCATCCTGCAAGTGCATCTTTCGGGCGGCGAGCCGACGGCGCGCCGTGACCTTGAAGAGATCGTCAAGACGGCAGCGGAATCCGGCCTCTACACCAACCTCATCACCGCGGCGGTGCTCTTGAAGCGCGATCGGCTGGAGAAGCTTAAAGAAGCCGGGCTCGACCACGTGCAGATTTCCATCCAGGACGTCGACACGGCGGCAGAGAATGCCGACCGCATCGGCGGCTACAAGGGCGGCAGCGCCAAGAAGAAGGAAGTCGCCGGTTGGGTGCGTGAGCTCGGTATGCCGCTGACTATCAACGCGCCGATCCATCGCCACAACATTCATAACGTCGAGGCGATCATCAATTACGCGGTCGAGCTGGGCGCCGGTCGAGTCGAGATCGCCCACGTGCAGTACTACGCTTGGGCGCTCAAGAACCGAGGCGCGCTGATGCCGACGCGCGAGGCGTTCATGGCCGCGGCGCGCGTCGTCGAGCGCGAGCGCGAGCGTCTAAAGGGCGTCATCGTCATCGACTCGGTGGTGCCCGACTACTACGCCAAGTTCCCCAAGCCCTGCATGGGCGGCTGGGGCAAGGGCATCATCAACGTCACCCCGTCGGGCCGCGTGCTGCCCTGCCATGCGGCGGAGTCCATCACCCACCTCGAGTTCGACAACGTCCGCGATAAGCCGCTGGGCGAGATCTGGCTCACCGGATCGGCATTCCAGAAGTACCGCGGCACAGAGTGGATGAAGGAACCGTGCCGGACCTGCCCGCGGCGCGAGATCGATTACGGCGGCTGCCGTTGCCAGGCCTTCGCACTGACTGGCGACGCGGCCAACACCGATCCCGCCTGCTCGTTATCGCCGCTGCACGAGGAGTGGGTCAAGGTGGCAGATGTCGAGTCCCACCACACGCCGCCGGACTTCATCTATCGCCGTCCGGGCGGCGCGACGCCGAAGCCGGCTGCCGCGAAAACGCCTGTCCCGAGCGACGCGTAGCGCTTCGCGAGCGCTCGAACTAAATCCCGACCGGTGCCCTCGGGGAACCGCGGGTGCGGCATCGTGTTCAGTCCAAGTTCACAAAAGACTTGGCAAATTCACGATCGCCATCCGATGATACGCGCGCCATCAAAAACGACGTCGTGATCGTCGAAAACAGGGAGAAAAATATGCTCAGGTGGGTTGTCGCCGCGGGTCTGCTCGCGCTGCCGACGGTCGCGTCGGCTCAGGATGCCGAAGCCGGCAAGAAGGTCTTCACCAAGTGTGCGCCGTGCCATGCGATCGGCCCAGGCGCCAAGAACAAGGTGGGCCCGGAGCTCAACGGCCTGGTTGGCCGCAAGGCCGGCTCGGTCGAAGGCTTCAACTATTCGCCGGCCATGAAGAATTCCGGCATCACCTGGGATGATGCTGCGTTCCACGAGTACATTACCGACCCGAAGAAGAAGGTCCCCGGCAACAAGATGCTCTTCCCTGGCGTCAAGGACGAAGTCGAGCGCGACGATCTCGCCGCCTATATCGAGTCCTTCAACGCCGACGGCACCAGCAAGTAAGAAAGCCGGCTCGGAAAGAATTGAAACGCCGCGGATCGCGGGACCCGCGGCGTTTTCATTTTGCGGGTCTAGTCGAGCGGCTTGACGCTCGAAACATCGATCGCGTCGTACATGTCGCGAACGCTCTTGCCGTCGATGACGAGATCCGGCGCAACGTCCCTTAGCGGCGCCAGCACGAAAGCGCGCGCGCCGATGTGCGGGTGCGGCAGGACGAGGTCGGGATCGTTCACGGCGCGGTCGCCATAGACGAGCAGATCGAGGTCGATGATGCGAGGGCCCCACTTCTCTGTAACCGCGCGCCCCATGCGACGCTCGATCTCCTTGCAGCGCGCCAGCAACTGGCGCGGGCCGAGCTGCGTCGCCACGGCGATGGCTGCATTGACGAACCAATCCTGATCCGTCTTGCCCCAGGGCTCGGTCGCGTAGTCGCTCGACCGCTTGAGGAGGCGCACATCCCCTTGCTCCGTGAGGAGCCTTATGGCCTGGTCGATGTTGGCCGCCTTGTCGCCGAGGTTAGAGCCGAGCGCGACGATGCAGTCGAACGCGGGGGCGGCGGACGTAGACGGCGCGGCGGACATCGTGGCTCACTGAAACGGCAGACGGCAGAGGCGCTGCTCGTTATCGCGCTTGCCCAGGTCAGGCAAGCCGCTTCGTGGCCGCCGATCAGTCGTATTTTATGTAAGCGAACCGCTGGTCGCCGTGAGGCGTCCCTTCCAAGGGGCCTTCTTCGTTGCCGGGCTGCCAATGAACGACGTCCTCGATCTTCTTGGCCAACTCGAAGTCCTTGGGCGTAATGCCCTTGGCGGTATGCGTCATTAGGCGCACCTCGACCCAGGCATAGGAGGCTGTGATATCTGGGTGGTGCCAGGCGGCTTCGGCCAGATGGCCGACGGTATTGATCACCATCAGCGTGCCTTTCCACCCGCTCGTCTTGTATGTTCGCCTGATCCAGCCATCCTCCAGACGCCATTTCGGCAGGTTTTTTTGCAGCCAAGCGTTGACTTCGGCATCGGGCATGGGCTTTTCGCGCTCTGCCGCCATATTGTCCTCTCCTCCGCCTATGGGACGTTCGCACCAGCAGGTTTGAACCGTAATGCCACTGGCCGACGCAACGCAAACTGAGCCAGCCAAGGGCCGGCCCGCGGATAGGCCTGCGCGCACCCACCCGGGAGCGGTGCGGATCGTCGCGCCGGCGCGACTTCACCTCGGCTTCCTTGATCTGAACGGTAGTCTGGGGCGGCTCTTCGGCAGCATAGGCCTTGCCATCGATACCCCGCGCACCGAGCTCGTCCTGAAGCGTGCCCGCACCTTCAAAGGCGAGGGCCCCGACCATCAGCGCGCCGTCGCCCTGCTGCACCGCTATACAGAGGTGTTCACGATCGATGGCGCCTATGACGTCGAGGTCACCTCGGCCATCCCCGCCCATGCCGGGCTTGGATCAGGGACGCAGCTGGCGCTCGCCGTCGGAGCTGCCCTAATGGAGTTGGAAGGTATTGAGTACAGCCCCGCGCGTCTCGGCGAGATCGTCGACCGCGGCGCCCGCTCGGCCATCGGCATGGCGGCATTCGAGCAAGGCGGCTTCATCGTCGACGGTGGTCGCGGCACTGCTGACCGCGCCCCACCTATTCTCGTTCGCGCCGACTTTCCCGACGCCTGGCGCGCGCTCCTCGTCATGGATGCGCGCACAGCCGGCGTTCACGGCGAGGACGAAGCCAAGGCTTTTGCCGCGCTGCCGCCGCTACCCGATGCAGCGGCAGCGCACGTCTGCCGCCTCGTTCTCATGCAGCTCGTGCCGGGTCTGATGGAAAGCGACATCGATGCCTTCGGCAGCGCGCTGACCGAGATTCAAGCGATCGTCGGCGGCCACTTCGCAGCTGCACAAGGTGGCAGCCCGTGGACCAGCCCGGCGGTAGGACGCGTCATAGCAACGCTTCGCGACGGGGGGGCCTATGGGATAGGGCAGAGCTCGTGGGGGCCAACCGGGTTCGCGTTTGCTTACTCCGAAGAAATTGCCAGCCGCCTCTATGATTCTTCAATCGAAGTCGCTAGAGCCGAGGGTCTTGAGATCCTTATCGCCGCCGGACGCAACGGGGGTGCCAGCGTCGAGCGGATCGCGAGCACATAGTCAAAAAACCGAGGGAAGCCAAAAAAATGAGTGAAGCCACTCCGATCCTGCACATGCTCTCGCCGCAAAAGCATATGTCTCCGTTCGACGTGAACATGGCAGCGGACGCCGGTTGGAAGGTCATCGTCCCCTACATCAACGTGACACTGGAAGAGGTGACGGCCCTGACCCAGGACGCGATCTTCTCGCGCCCCCCGAACTACGGTGTCCGTACAGGCTTCTTCATTGGCGGCAAGGATGCGATCCTCGCGCTCGACATGATGGACGCGGCGCAGAAGGCGCTGCTGCCGCCCTTCGGTCTGTCGACTTTCGCCGATCCAGCCGGCTCGTTCACCACCGCGGCGGCGATGGTCGCCTGCGTTGAGCGCGTACTGCGGAACAAATTCAACAGGGGTTGGAAGGGCACGCGCGTTGCCGTGTTCGGCGCCACCGGCGTCGTCGGCTTTGCCTCCTCCATCATTACCGCGCTCGAGGGCGCGCAGGTCACTCTCGTCGCCCATCGCGGCGTCGATCGCGTTGTCAAGTCGGCGGAAGTCTCCAAGCTGCGCTTCGGCGTTGATCTCATCGCCAAGTCCGGCGAGACCGAGGAATTGAAGAGGGCAATCATCGCCGATGCCGAAGTGATCTTCGCCGCGGCCGCCGCCGGCGTGCGCGTCATAAGCGCCGCAGATAAAGCCCTAGCCAAGAACCTGCTCGTCGTGGCCGACGTCAACGCCGTGCCGCCGCCGGGCGTCGAGGGCATGGAGCTGTTCATGGACGGAGCGCCGCTGCCGGGCTGCAACGCTCTCGGCGTCGGCCCTCTGGCTATCGGCGACATCAAGTACAAAACCGGATCCGGCCTGTTCAAGCGGATGCTCACCTCCGACAAGCCGGTTCACTACGACTTCCGCGCTGCCTTCGAGCTGGCGCGGACGCTGACCACTTGACGACCGCAACCGTCCTCATTGCTGCGCTGTCCGGGAGGGGGCTCGCCGCCTCCGCCCGGCGCGCTGGTTATCTGCCGCTGGTGGCGGACGCTTTCGGCGACAGCGACACCGCTGAGCACGCGGCTGTCGCGCGTTGCGTCACGGATGCCGCCCGTATCGGCTTTCGCGCCAAGCCGGTTTTTGCCGC
>DATBSP010000042.1:0-3208 GCA_036559705.1 Hyphomicrobium sp. | reverse complement strand
CACCGTGTCGTCGGCCAGGCCGTGGAATTGCTGATATTTGCTGTTGCACATGACGAGGCGGTTGTCGCGGTCCCACAGCACGAAGGCTTCGGAGATCGTCTCCACGGCGTCGCGAAGCCGCGCATTCTCGTCGGCAGAGCCTGGAGCGAGGTCCTGCTCGGCAATCACGGCGATGCCGGTCAGGCAAGGCTCGCGATCCGGAAGGGGCCGCGTGATGTGCCCGCGTAGTCTCAAAGCGACAAAGTGGCCGTTGGCGTGGCGCAACCTGAAGCAGCCATCGAACACCGAAGAACCCTCGGCGAGACGCCGGTCGATCTCGCCCCGCAGATCGTCGTCGGGATGCAGAGCCTGCGAGATGGAACGGAAGGGCATCGCCTTACCGGTCGGCTCGAGCCCGAGAAGACGGTACATCGGCGCTGACCAGTGCACGTGGCCCCGCGCCAGGTTCCAGCGCCAGACGCCGCAACCCGGCAGAGCCTCGGTCAGCTCCTTGGCGAGCGCGCCGTCATCGGCGCGCGCGGCGCCCGGGGCGAGATACCACAGCCCGCCCGCAAGCAGGGCGAGCACGAGGCCGGTGAGGGCGAGCAGGGTAATTTCCAGGCGCGCCGCGCCGCTCCACTCCGCAAGTGCCGCATCGACCGGCTGGATAAAAGCGAGCTGCGCGTCGGTTTGCGGCACATTGCGGACCGTGACGATGGCGTCGGTTCCGTCGAGCAGCGAGAAGCGCAGGACGCCGGCCTCGGCGCCAAACGTGGTGAGTGGTTGCTGGGGGCCGAGAATCGTGAGCAGGTTCCCCATGTGCGAACCGCCGAGCGGCGCACGCGCCTGCACCGTGCCTTCGGCATCGGCCAATAGCGCGCTGCGGCCATCAGCGGTCGCACCCTTGGATAGGCTGTCGGCCAGTGCGCTCTGCCAATTGGCGCTCGAGCCGAGCGTTTTGTCCTTGAGATTGAGGGCGGTGCTGTCGGCAATCAGCGCAAGCTGATGCGTCGCAGCACCGAGTGCCGCGCGCTTGCTGTGGGTAAGTTGGAAGGTGAAGCCAGTCAGCGCGACCAGGACAAAGCAGATGAGGAGCAGCGGCACGAGGCGCCGCAACAGCTCGGCATTCGGCAGATGGCGGCCGATAATCGCACGGAAGTCCTGCCAGTGCGGCCCCGCCAACGCGAATCCGTCATGCGCCGAACGCACCCGCGCCATTCGGTCCCCCTAACGTTCTCCTGCTTCGAGCCGGAGAAGTTGCCGCATCTCCGAATCGCCCTCATCGTCATTGGAATCGATGATGGCGTCGTCTGTCCAGAGAAAACCTGTGGAAATTCGGTTAATAACCCGTTGACAAGGGGGACTCTAACCGGCGCCAAGGGTCTTTGTGACGATCTCGTAGCTGTCGGTAGACAGGGATTTGCCAGCGAGATCCTCGAGTACCGCCTTGGCGCGAGCTTGTCTCTGCGGCTCAAGAATGCGCCAGCTCTCGAAGGCGCCCAGCAACCGGGCCGCCACGTGCGGGTTGAAGCCGTCGATCTCGAGCGCCTGCTCGGCGAGGAGCTTGAAGCCCCCGCCATCGGCGCGGTTGAAGCCGGTGGGATTGGCCTGGGCGAAGCTGCCGAGCAGGGCGCGGATGCGGTTCGGGTTCTTCAGCGAGAATTTCGGATGGGAGAGGAGCTTGCGCACGGTCTCGACCGAGTTGCGCCTCGCGGCGCGGGCCTGGACGGCGAACCATTTGTCGAGCACAAGCGGTTCCTCCCGCCAGCGCACATAGAAATCGGCGAGCGCCGTCTCGCGCGCCGGCGTATCGCGATGCGACAGGATGGACAGCGCCGTGATGGCGTCCGTCATGTTGGAAGCCTCGCGATAGTGCCGTTCGGCACGGGTGCTCTCCGACGCCTCGCCGGTCGCGACGAGCAGATCGAGCGCGGCGTTGCGCAATGCCCGCTTCCCGGCGCTTTCGGGATCGGGCGAATAGGGGCCGCTTGCGGCCGAGCCCTCGTAGAGTTCGGCCAAAGCCTCCCTGATCTCATTGCCGATCGCCGCGGCCAACGTCTCGCGCGCGCCGCGTACGGCGTCGGTATCGACGTCGCGGGCGAGCTCGCGGGCGATATCGGATTCGCTCGGCAGCTTGAGGAATTCGGCGCGATAGGCCGGACGCAGCGCGGTATCGCGCGCGGTGGCGGCAAGCGCCTGGGCCAGACGCGCCGCATCCTTGCCGCGGACAGCCTCGGCAGCGCCGCGCGCGGCCTTGGTGAGGAGGGTGACGGCGTAGGTCTGCGCCGCCTGCCAGCGATTGAACGGGTCGCTGTCATGCATCATCAGGAACTCGATCTTCTCGGGCTCGAGATTGATGGTGAGGCGCACCGGCGCAGAGAAGCTGCGCAGTAGCGAGGGTGTGGGTGGCGAGGAAATGTCGCGGAACTCGAACACCTGCTCGCGCTCGGTCACTTCGAGCAGGCCGTCGGTTAGTGGGGCGCCGCCACCGAGCTTCAAAGGCAGCTCATCGCCATTCGCGCCGATCAGCCCCACCTTGAGTGGGATCAGCATCGGTTCTTTCTTGGTCTGGCCGGGGGTGGCCGGCACAACCTGGCTGACCGAGAGCCGTGCCGTCTTGGCGTGCGGATCGTAGTCGAGCGAGCAGGCAAGCTCGGGCGTGCCGCTTTGCGTGTACCACAGCATGAATTGCGACAGATCGCGGCCCGAGACGTCGGCCATCGCCTCGACGAAGTCCTCGACCGTCACCGCCTCGCCGTCATGCCGCTCGAAATAAAGGTCGAGCCCTTTGCGGAAGTCGTCGCGGCCGAGCAGCGTCTGCAACATGCGGCAAACCTCGGCGCCCTTCTCGTAGACGGTCGAGGTGTAGAAGTTGTTGATCTCGATATAGGAGCCGGGGCGCACGGGATGCGCCAGAGGCCCGGCGTCCTCGGGGAACTGATTGGTCTTCAGGGCCCGGGTGTCGACGATGCGCTCAACCGGGCCCGAGCGGATGTCGCCGGTGAATTCCTGGTCGCGAAACACGGTCAAGCCTTCCTTGAGGCAGAGCTGGAACCAGTCGCGGCAGGTGACGCGATCGCCGGTCCAGTTGTGGAAATATTCATGCGCGATCACGCTCTCGATCGAGGCGTAGTCGGCGTCGCTGGCGGTGTCGGGGCGGGCGAGCACGAGCTTGTCGTTGAAGATGTTGAGGCCCTTGTTCTCCATCGCCCCCATGTTGAAATCGCTG
>DATBSP010000041.1:0-3458 GCA_036559705.1 Hyphomicrobium sp. | reverse complement strand
CTTCAAGATCACGACCACCGCGACGATGAGCGAGATTAGGGTGAAGAGATCAATCTTCTCCATGGGCGGCTGCCTTCCTGCATCAACAGCGTGACTGGATACGACAGCTATATATGATCGCGCCGTAAGCCGGGCCCAAGTACCAGGGAGCGTAGGGCCTCTGATCCGATCCGCCATCAAGGGGTTAAGATGGTCGCTCCCTGCAAGGTAAGGCACAAAAGCCGCAATGCCAACCCGATTGCGTGGGCGTGTCCGTTTGCGCCCAGGATGCGCCGCGATGCTGAACAACCTCCTAGGCCGAAATGAATAGTCGCCAATGATGCCGTCCCTGCGCCTCCTGCTGATGCTGGTCTTCCTCGGATTGCCGCTGCTGGAGATAGCAGTGCTGATTAAGGTCGGGCAGGCGATCGGCTTCTGGCCGACACTGGGTCTGCTCGTGCTGTCCGCGGCCGCCGGAATGATCGTCATTCGGCGGCAGGGCCTATCGATGGTCGGACGCATGTTCGACGCCATGAACCAGGGCCGCTTCGTTGTCGCCTCCATCGTCGACAGCTATGCCACGATCGTCGCCGGCTGTTTGCTGATCGTGCCGGGCTTCATCACCGACGCGATCGGCCTCGCCCTGCTGCTGCCACCCGTGCGCAGCCTCATCCTCGGCGCCATGCTGCCGGGCATCGCCGGCCGCCGCCGTGTCGACGCACGCGCGGCCTCCCCCAACCACTCGTCGGAACCGCCGCGCCCGATCGTCATCGAAGGCTCCTACAAACGCCTCGACGACGACGGCGACACCAAACCTTAGCCCCCTCGTGGCCTCCGACATTGTCGCAGCCGGGGCCGCGTGTTAGCTAGCCGCCTCGATCACGCAACCCTCGAACGGAAACCATCGATGGCCAGCACCGGCAATGGCAACGGAAAGCCCACCAATCCCGACGGGGCTACGCAGACCGCGCCTCCGCCCGTGCAGGTGAAGGTCGTCGCGCAGTACATCAAGGATCTATCGTTCGAGAACCCGAACATCGAGAAGCTGCTCAAGGAGCCGGGCGACCAGCCGAACCTGCAGCTGTCGATCAACGTCGGCGCCAAGAGCGTCGGGCCGACACTTTACGAGAGCGCCATCGACTTCAACGCGCAGGCGACCAACAAGCTCGGTGAGATCTACCAGCTTGAGCTTGTCTACGCCGGCCTGTTCAAGATCGAGAACATACCCGACGCGGCGCTCGAGCCCTTCCTGCTCGTCAACTGCCCATCGCTCCTGTTCCCGTTCGTGCGCCGTCTCGCCGCCGACCTCACGCGCGAGGGCGGCTTCCCGCCGCTGCTACTCGATCCGTTCGATTTTGCTTCGCTGTATCTGCGCCGCCAGCAGGAGCTGCGCTCCAAGGTCGAGGCGGAAGCGAAGAAAAACTAAACGTCGCCGGCGGGGACGAGGAAGCGTCGCCAGATCGCCTTTTCACCCAGGGTCTCGATGAACGCCGCGTGCGCGGCTTCGATCTCCGGCGACAGCCGCGCGGGCAGCGGCGCCGGTCGCTGTCCGGCGTTGCCGCGTTGCAATGGCGCCAGCTCGCCGCCAAGCGGCGTCGCGGCGTCCATGGCAAGACCGACAAACGCCGCCTGCCGTACGCCCAGTAGCTCGATATAGACCTCGGCCAGCAGCAGCGAATCTACGAGGGCGCCGTGCTTGGTGCGCTTGGTATTGTCGATGCCGTAGCGCTTGCACAGCGCATCGAGACTATTCGGTCCTGCCGGATGCCGCCGCCGCGCCAACTGCAGCGTGCACGTCACGCGGTCCATCGTTATGGCGCCGAGTGACAGCCGCCCCAGCTCGAAGTTGAGAAAGCCGACGTCGAACGCCGCGTTGTGGATGACGATTGAGTCGCCGGCGAGGAACTCGAGGAAATCGCCGGCAACGTCGGCGAAAAGTGGCTTGTCTTTCAGGAACGCGGTCGATAGTCCGTGCACCGCCTCCGCTTCGGGCGGCACGTCACGTTCCGGATTGATGAAGCGATGGAATTCGCGCCCCGAGGGGATGCGATTGATGAGCTCGATGCAGCCGATCTCGATCAGCCGGTCGCCACCCTGTGGGTTGAGGCCGGTCGTCTCCGTATCGAGAATGATTTCGCGCATGCCGCCCACTCCCCCAGATTCGAGGTAGCGGGTCAAGGAGCCCAGTGGCGTGCATAGGCCTTCGCGTGGCGCCCGCGCAACGCGGCGATTATGCCGTCGAGCGCGGCCCGGCTTGTCTCGATGTCGAGGCTCGTGTCCACAACGAAATCGGCGCGCCAGCGTTTCTCGGCGTCCGGCAGCTGCCGGCCGAGTAGTTTATCGAGTTTCTCTTTGGTCAGCCTCGGACGCTTCAGCAGCCGCTCGCGCTGCACCTCCGGCTTGGCGCTGACGACGACGCTGACGTCGACCAGCTTGTCGGCACCGGTCTCGAACAGGAGCGGGATTTCCAGCACCGCGACCTCAATCCCGCGCGCTTTCGCATCGCGCAGGAAGGCACGCTCGGCGTCGCGCACCAGCGGATGCACGATCGCTTCCAGATCGGCAAAGCGTTGCGGTTGCGCCAGCAGCGCCGCGCTCAATTTGGCGCGGTCGATCACGCCACCGGCCGTTGTGCCGGGAAATGCGCGCTCGATGAGCTCCACCGCTTTTCCACCGGCATAGAGGCGATGAACTTCCGCGTCGGCATCGAACACCGGAAACCCCCGCGCGCGCAGATGTGCGGCCGCTGTGGACTTTCCCATGCCGATCGAGCCCGTGAGCCCGACAATCAGCATGTGCGGCCCTCGATGTCGGCAATGATGAGGTCGCGCAATTTGTCGGTTACCTGTGGACGCACGCCGAACCACTTTTCGAAGCCGGGCACAGCTTGGTGGAGGAGCATGCCCAAGCCATCCACAGTGCGCAGCCCGTGCGCACGCGCCTGCGCCAGGAGCTCCGTCTCCAGCGGCACGTAGACGATGTCGGAGACGACGCAGTCTTCGTTGAAGCCGGCGAAATCCATGCCGAGCGTACCGGCGCCCTTGAGCCCCGCCGATGTGGTGTTGACCAGCACACAGGCTTCGCGCGCACCGTCGCTGCGGTTAGCCCAGTCGAACACCTTGACCCGCGGTCCGAACTCCTCGGCGAGCTGCTCGGCCCGCGAGAGCGTCCTGTTGAAAACGCGGACCTCGTTGCTGCCTGCCTGGAGGAAGCCGTGGACGATCGCGCGCGCCGAGCCTCCGGCACCCAGCACGCATACCGGTCCATCGTGCGCTTTCCAATCGGGCACCTTGTGATCGAGATAGGTCATGTAGCCGTAGGTATCGGTGTTTGCGGCATACAGTTCTCCACCTTCGACCCACAGCGTATTCGCCGCTCGCACGGCGCGCGCCGACGCGTCGCGCACATCGGCCAACGCGTACGCTGCCTCCTTGTGCGGCACCGTCACGTTGCAGCCGACGAAGCCTTGCCCGGCGAGC
>DATBSP010000040.1:0-29471 GCA_036559705.1 Hyphomicrobium sp. | reverse complement strand
AGGAGGGGATGAAGAAATAAGCGAGGGAGTACGTGGCTTGAAACAGATTTATCTTGCGGCATCAGTGCTGATCGCCGCTGTCGCCGGAGCAACCGGGGCAGCCCTGAGCGACGGCGCACCATCATACGACTACGCGCCCGCACACGCTCAGGTGAGCAATCCATGGAACGGGCTCTACGTCGGTCTCCACGGCGGCTACGCCTGGCAGGACGTCGACGGCATCTCCAATAGCGCCGGCGCACCGACCGCGCTTTCAAGCATCGACCTCAATGGGGCGATCATCGGCGGCCAGCTCGGCTACAATTGGCAGAGCGGCCAGTTCCTGCTCGGCATCGAGGGCGATGCGTCGACGCTCGCCAACGGCGGCGACGCGGTCGTCGGTGCGGCCTTGCCAGGGGCCGCTACGCTGGGCGCCGACATGAACTACCTCGCCAGCATTCGCGGCCGGCTTGGATGGGCGATCAACAATTGGCTCCTGTACGGCAGCGTCGGGTGGGGCTTTTCCAGGTTCGAATTCACCGAGAGCGTGCCGAGCCTTCCCTTCAACGGCAGACAGCATCTCGATGATTCCGGCCTCGTCTACGGCGGCGGCGTCGAATGGATGCTCGCCTATGGCGTATCGCTGCGCGCTGAATATCTGCGTTACGACCTCGGCGCCAGCTCACCGCTGGCAACGACTTTCCCCGGCGTCAACCCCGGCGACAACATCGGCTTCGACAACATCGACGTGGCGCGGGCGGCTCTGAACATCAAGCTCAGCAATTAAGGCGCGGGGGGGCGCGCGGCGGAACGGCATTCACCCGAATGCCTTTCGCCGCGCCTTCACTCCGGCGACCCTGACGCGTCACACATTGCAGTTGCCGCGAATTCTTTGCGCTTCGGCAAGTCTTCGGCAATCGCCGAGGAATAGTCGGGAGGTTCTACCAACCCCAGGAGTGGAACCCATAAAACGCGCGCTCGCACTCACGACGGCCATCACCGGCGACGAACAATATGAGCGGTGCCGTCCCACCTATGACCGGGCCGGACGCGACGAAATAGGCTGACTGGGATTGTAAGGGCGGTCGACGTGCGGCCGCCCGGCATAAGTCCCCTGAGCGGCGATGGCCGCGGCGCATTAGCGCTACTCACGCGGGGCGGAAATTCGCCATGTCGACAACGTTGCTCTCGGGCCCGTTGACCTCGGAAAAGTGGGTCACCTTGTTGCTGTCGCATACATAGACCCACTTATGGTCGAACAGCTCTCCATCGCGGATGTGTCCGAACACCGCTCCCTTGGCGCCGCGCCAGAAGAGGGTGGCCGGCATACGTTCGGCATTCACCTTTTCCCAGTTCGGCTCGATGAACTCGTTGATCTGCTTCCAGTGAATCACGGCGAATCTCCCGAGGAACGGATCTGTTGATGGCCTTATGACCGCATCCGCGTGAAAAGCGAAGCACTTCCAGGTGCAGAGGATCGACGGGGGCGGCCGTCGGTGCTAAGGGGCACGCTTGCGGCCGCAGACTAGGCCCATCTCACCCCGAAACTCAGGCGTTGCAAAGCAGAATGCCGAACGACATTGCGCCCGCCGCGGTTAATGGCGCTCCCGCTGGTGACCTCGCGGCCGAGATCCGCCGACGGCGTACGTTTGCCATCATCTCACATCCCGACGCCGGCAAGACGACACTGACTGAGAAGCTCCTGCTGTTCGGCGGCGCCATTCAGCTGGCCGGCCAGGTGAAAGCCAAGAAAGACGGCCGCAACACGCGCTCCGACTGGATGGCCATCGAGAAGGCGCGCGGCATCTCCGTTGTCACGTCGGTGATGACCTTCGAGTACGAGGGCGCCGTCTTCAACCTGCTCGATACGCCGGGCCACGAGGATTTCTCCGACCACACCTATCGCACGCTCACCGCCGTCGACTCGGCCATCATGGTAATCGACGCGGCCAAGGGCATCGAGGCGCGCACGCGCAAGCTGTTCGAGGTGTGCCGGCTGCGCGACATCCCCATCATCACCTTCATCAACAAGCTCGACCGCGAGGCGCGCGAGCCGTTGGAGCTGCTCGACGAGATCGAGAAGGTGCTGGCGCTCGACACGGCGCCAATGGTGTGGCCGATCGGCAAGGGACGCGGCTTCCGCGGCACCTACGATCTCGCCAATCCGCGCATCCGCCGTATCGACGAGGCACCCGAAGGCTTACCGGTGTCGGGGCCGGACGACCCCGTCTTCGAAACGCTACTCGAGCCGGATGAGCTGGCGCGATGGCGCGAGGAGATCGAGCTCGTGCACAATGCCTGCGGGCGGTTCGACCTCAAGGCCTTCCGCGAGGGCACGCTGTCGCCCGTCTACTTCGGCAGCGCCCTGCGCAATTTCGGCGTCCGCGACTTGCTCGATGCGCTGATCGCCTATGCGCCGCCGCCGCTCAGCCGCAAGGCCGCGAGCCGCACCATCGAGGCGACCGAGCCGGCGATGACCGGCATCATCTTCAAGATCCAGGCGAACATGGATCCCAACCACCGCGACCGCATGGCCTTCATGCGCCTGTGCTCGGGACGGCTTACGCGCGGCATGAAGGTGAAGCACGTGCGCACCGACAAGACGATGGCGCTGACGGCGCCGCAGTTCTTTTTCGCCCAGGATCGCTCGCTGGCCGAGGAGGCGTTCGCCGGTGATGTCGTCGGCATCCCCAACCGCGGCACGCTACGCATCGGCGATGCGCTGACCGAGGGCGAGAATGTGCAGTTCCTCGGCATCCCAAGTTTCGCCCCCGAGATCCTGCGCCGCATCCGGCTCGAGGACGCCATCCGCGCCAAGAAGCTGAAGGACGCGCTGCGCGAGATGGCCGAGGAAGGCGTCGTGCAGCTATTTTCGCCCTTGGACGGCACGCAGCCGATCGTCGGCGTCATCGGCGCGCTGCAGCTCGACGTGCTCGGCGACCGCCTGACCCACGAATACGGGCTGCCTATCGGTTTCGAGACGGCGCCGTGCGAGGTGCTGCGCTGGATCACAGCGGAGGACCCTGCCAAGCTGATGCGCTTCATCGAGGCAAACCGCTCGTCGATCGCCAAGGATTCGGAAGGCGACTACGTTTATATGGCGCCGTCGGTGTTCAGCCTGCAGTGGGTCGAGGAACGGAATCCTGACATCAAGTTCATCGACGTGAAGTCCGTCACGCAGGGGTGACGCGTGCCGGCAGCTGCACGACAAGATCTGCCACGGCGACGTCGCCATCGGTGATGTAGCGATTGACGTGCTCACCGACGACGCGGTCGCCGGCCTTCTCCCGCACAACTTCACCGATCACGCCGGCCTTGCGCAACTCTTCGATGACGTAGCCGCGCTCCGCGTTGGTATCGTCGTCCGTCGCGTGCGTGATCTGAAAGGTCATGCTGGCGAGTCCGAAGCCGGTATCCTTGGTGGCGGCGCCGACCCACGGCACGCTGGCACCAGCGGGCGGCAGATCGGTGTTTAGCCAGAAGCTGGCCGTGTCGACGTCGTCCATGTGCTTCAGGCTGCGGCCCCAGAAGCGCACGTGGTGGCGCTTGCGCGGGCTGTCGCCGATCGCCTTTTGGAAGCCGATGTCCTGCCCGCGCCCGAACAAGTACAGCGTCGAGAACGGCGCCGTCGGGTAGGGTTTGTTGAGCACGAACGCCTTCACCATCCGCCAGGAGCTGTCGAGGCCGAGCTTATCGGCCTCTACCCAGCCGATGGCGGCGAAGGCGAGGCGTAGCTGTTCGAGAGTGCCGACCAGCACGAGGTTGACGGGATCGGCAGGCAGTCCGTCGGTTGCGACGGTAAAGCTGGGGACGCGGCGGCGCTGCGCGACCTTGAGACCCATGCGCACGGCATAGGGCAGGATGATGTACGCCCCGATGAGGTATGTCGCCATCAGCGCGAAGTAGACGGGCAACTCCTGATCGGCGAAGTCGAAAACGACAAACACTATCAGCCAAATGCTGATGGCGCCGATGGCGAAGATGGCAATGCGCTGCAGCGTGCGGGTCAGCAGTCCCACCTCAGTCCGCCTCCCTCAGAAGCCGCCGCTTTGCTGGATAAAGGTCTCCGGCGTGCCGTCGACCGGATCGATGAATATGACGTCCTTTGGATCGCGTCGCGGCGTGTCGATCGACAGAAAGACGAGCGGCTCTTCGAGGATATCGGGGAGCGCGTGCACGGTGCCGCGCTCGAAATGCAGCAACTCGCCCGGCCCGAACTCGGCCTTGCGCGACACATCGCCCATCCAGAACGTGCCGCGGCCCGAAAAGACATAGAGATATTCATCGCACTGCGCGTGATAGTGCGGCGGGGTCGGCTTGTAGACGCGGAACACGCGGGCGCTCGCCGATGGGCGAACGGTAAGATAGCGGTCGACGAGCAGCGTCGATGCGCTGGCGGGGAGCGACGCAGCAATTGCGGCGATGTCAAAGCTGCCGGCCGACGGCGCGCGCTTGTCGTCCATGAAGTTTTCGTCCCTCCACCGGCCCGCACGTCGCAGGATGTGCGCCGGCTCGTAAGTCGGTCTTAGCGCATCCGGGGTAACCTTGCACCGACATCGAGGCGGGAGCAGTTGCATGGCACACGCAGATCAAATCGAGCGCGGCGTATCACCCGCTGCTGCCGGGCTCACTTTGGCAGCGCTGATCCTCCTGGGAACCCGCTTCGTGCAGGGCTTCATATTTTGGGGCGGTGCCAGCCGGCGATTGATCTACGATTTCCATGACGTTGCCGGTGTCGATCACGCCGTGAAGCTGGATTTCGAGGTACCCGGCTTCGTTGCCGCCAAGCTGACGCATGCGCTGCCGGGCGCTCTTTGGGTGCAGGGTCCGATCGAATGGACGCTGCGCCATCCCGATCTCATCGTCGCCTCGGTCTGGATTTGGACGTTCGCCGAGCTCGCCGTCGGCCTCGGCCTGATGCTCGGGCTCGCAACGCGCCTGTCCGCTTTCGCCAGCATCTGGCTCAACGTCACGCTGATGCTGATCTTCGGCTGGATGGGGTCGACCTGCCTCGACGAGTGGACCATGGCGGTGTCGGGGGTGGCAATGAGCTCGGCCGTGTTTCTCGCCGGCGGTGGCGCCTGGTCGCTCGATGAGCGTTACGTCGCGCCGACGAGCTTTGCTCAAAGCAACGCGTGGACATCGTGGATCTTCAGTGGGCCGCTTCCGGCCGAGACGGTCGGCAAGCTGGCGCTGTGGCTCGGCATCGCGTGCGCGGCGTTCACCGTCCTGACCTATCAGATCCTCTTCGGCGCCGTTGTTTCGCAGCTGCATTCGCGGACGAACTTCCACCGCCATGATATCGCGCTGACGGCGCCGGACGTCGCAACGGACGGCAGTGTCAAGTTTGACGCCTACGTTGACGCTGGTCCCGACACCGGCGCTGTCTACGTCGTCGCAGCCAAGCTGCTCGATGGCTCGGGACAAGCGATCGCACAATGGGACGGCGCGGCATTGGCCGCGCTGTCCGAACACGCCATCCGCAACGCCTACCCCTATGCCTGGGCCTCGCGCTTCAAGACCGAACGCATCGGCTTCAGCGGCCAGACCGGGGCACGCGCCACGATCACATTGCCGCCGACCACCACGCAACCCGGGAAAGGCAAGACACGTATCCTCGTGCTCGAGGCCATCGACGGCAGCATGTGGCGGACGGTTACCGCCGGCAAGTAGATCTACTTGCCCTCGTAGGCGCGCTCCAGCGCGGCGATTCCGGGATTGGCGGGAGGCGCCGCACCTCTAACACGAGAGTTCAACGACAAATAGCTTGACCCCGGCTTGGAACGCCCCGCGTGATAAGTCCGTTGTGGCCTCGCCCCGATGGACATCGCGACGACAGGCGGCAAGTGCATGCAAAAGCAACAGCCCAAGCGCAAGGGCATCATCGAGACCCTTCGTTACCTCTACGAGTCGGACGCCCCCGCGGCGCACCGCTTTCGCTATGGCCTGCTCGCCTTCGATGTCGCGACTATACTCTTCATCGTGGTCACGACCTTTCTTCCCGACAATTCGACACTCGAATGGCTCGATATCGTCTTCGGCTTGCTGATCCTCTTGGATTTTCTGGCACGCCTCGCCATCAGCCGCAATCGTCTGCGCGAGCTTGCGCATCCGGCCGCTTGGGCAGACATAGCGGCAATCGTCTCGTTCCTCGCACCCGTCGCCGGAGAGGCCGCCGGCTTCCTGCGCATTCTGCGCACGGTACGTCTGCTGCACACCTACCAACTGCTGGCGCGGCTGCGCAAAGACAGCAAATGGTTCCGGCGCAACGAGGACGTCGTGTTGGCGACCGTGAATCTGTTTGTGTTCCTGTTTGTCATGAGCGGCATCGTTTACGCCAGCCAAGTTGGGCGCAATCCCGGCATCAACAACTACGTCGACGCGCTCTACTTCACGGTTACGGCGCTGACGACGACGGGCTTTGGCGACATCACCTTACAGGGGACGTTCGGGCGCTTCATCTCGATCGTCATCATGATCCTTGGCGTCACGTTGTTCTTGATGCTCGTACGCGTGCTGCTGCAGCCGCCCAAGGTTCGCTTCCGCTGCCCGAGCTGTGCGCTGATGCGCCACGATGCGGACGCCGTGCACTGCAAGGCGTGCGGGACCGTGCTGCAGATCCCGGACGAAGGATCTTAAGTTTCGCGATGCTCTAAGCGAGCGGCCCTAACAGGGTCCGCGGCCTACCCTCCCGATTGGGCGTGCCGAGAATGTGCGACTTCGGCGGTAGCATCACGTTGTCGAAGTCTTGCGTGAACATAGCGGCGGCAAAGAACGCGACCGCGCGCAACGGCTCTTTGCCGGTGTTGGCGAGATCGTGCCGGACATTGGTCGGCAGGACGAACACGCTGCCGGGACCGACCGGAAACTTGCCGTCCTCCATGCACAGCTCGCCGGTGCCGGCGATGATGTACTGCATCTCCTCGGTCGCATCGGTGTGCCAGCCGAGATGGCCGCCGGGCGCGATCTCGTAGACGATGGTCGACGACTGCTCCGCGTTGCGGCCGCCGCAACTGGCGAACGATGCCGCCCAGCGAACCGACGCGTCATCGACGCTGCTGACCTTGATGCGGTCGAGCTTGTTGGTGTCGACGACAGGCCCATGCGCACGCGCCGTTTTGACCGCGCGTCTTACCGGAGCCGCCTTCACATTTCCGCTGGGTGTGGGGATCATGTTCATCTCCTCTTGCGAATGCGCGCAGTCTAGGAGCAGCCCCGGCGGCATCAACAGTGGCCGTACTTCGTGGTTGGAGGGCCGTCCCGGATTAGCTTCGAAATGCGCACATCGCCCGCCATTCGCGGCTTGACCGCGGGCAGGCACCGTAGCATCGGTCAGGCGGCACAGCGCTTTCGCGCGCAGCAATCATTGGTCCGGAGCTTACATGGCAAAGAGCGGCACAGTGCGCGCCGGCATGGGCGGATGGACCTTCGAGCCCTGGCGCGGAACCTTCTATCCCGACAAGCTGCCGCACGCGAAAGAGCTCAGCTATGCCGCCGAGCACGTGCCGACCATCGAGGTCAACGGCACGTTCTATCGCACGCAGACGCCGGCGACTTTCGCCAAGTGGGCGAGCGAGACGCCGGACGGCTTTGTGTTTTCGCTCAAAGGGCCGCGCTACGCGGTCAACCGCCGCGTACTGGCCGAAGCCGGCGACAGCATCAAGCGCTTCGTCGATTCCGGTCCCTTGGAGCTTGGCCACAAGCTGGGACCGATGCTGTGGCAGTTCGCGCCGACGAAGAAGTTCGATCCCGCCGACTTCGCGGCCTTTCTGGCGCTGCTGCCGCGCCAGGTCGGCAGCGTCAAGCTGCGCCATGTCATCGAGGTGCGGCACGACAGTTTCTGCACGCCCGAGTTCGTCAAGCTTGCCCGCGAGCACAACGTGCCGATCGTTTTTGCCGAGCATGAAACGTATCCGGCCATTCCAGACATCACCGGCGACTTCGTCTACGCGCACCTGCAGAAGGGCAGTGACGAGGTGAAGACCGGCTATGCGCCGAAGGCGCTCGATGCCTGGGCCAAACGCTTCCAAACATGGGCCACGGGCGCCGCGCCGGACGACCTGCCGCTGATCGACCAGGAGCACAAGTTGGCTAAGAAGCCGCGCGACGCCTTCGTATATTTCATCCACGAGGGCAAGGTGCGCGCGCCGCATGCGGCGATGGCGCTGATGCAGCGCGTCGGTAAGTAGGAAACCCGCAGCCCGTTCAGTCGTTTAGGCCTCCATCATGCAACAACAGATGGAGGCCGCCATGGCCGCAAACAGGACGCCAACCCAGCGCAAGGCAGGAGCGAAAAAACCGGCCGCGCGGCGCGCGACCCCCAAGTGGTCGCAGGCCGTCACCGAGACCAGCGACGCGATGGATTTGCAGCGCGAAGTATTCACGCTCGACGACCCGAAAAAAATCGCGGCATCGCTGAAGCGGTCGGCCGAGCGTAGTCACCGGCGCAAGTCCGCGCCGTATCGCTCGGCGATGTCGATGCTGACGTTTTACGTCAACCGCGCCGGACACAACCTGCCGGCCAAACGCAAGCGCGTGCTCGAACGCGCCAAGGACGAGCTACGCAAAGCCTTCGGCAAAGAAGCTTGAGCCGTTCTCATTTCTTCTCGCTTCAACAGCGCGCGCGACTCTGATCTAAAGGTGGCACCGACCCAGCCGGTCAGACGGCCACAAGCGCCGCAAACGGTGTCAGACCCTCGCGGTCTGACACCATTCTCTCTTGCTCACCTGCGCGAAAAAAATCAGAGACGCTCGAGGAACGGCACCGGGTCGACCGGCTTAGATCCCTGACGCAGCTCGAAGTGTACCTGCGGCTGATCGACGGAACCCGAACGTCCCGCCGTAGCGATCACCTGCCCGCGCTGCACCTTGTCGCCGCGCTTAACCGTGAGCTGGTCGTTGTGCGCGTAGGCCGTCACCCAGCCGTTGTCGTGGCGCAAGAGGATCAGGTTGCCGTAGCCCTTCAGCTCGGAGCCGGCGTAGGCGACGGTGCCGCTCTCGGCCGCGTGCACCGAGGTCCCGAGCGGTACCGAGAGGTTGATTCCGTCGTTGTGCGTGCCGTCGGTGCGCTGGCCAAAGCCATTGATGATGCGACCGCTCACCGGCCAGCGCAGCTTGTCGTTGCCACGCGCAGCTGTTTGCTGCGGCTGCGCCGGCGGCATGATGGGACCGGTCGCCGCGCCGTTGACGTTGCGCGTCGCCACCTGAGTGTATTGGCTGTTGCTGCTCGCGGCGCCGTTGTTCGGGCCGTTGAGGATAGTCGGCTGCTGCGCCGACGAGTTCTGATACGACGGCGAGGACTGGGGCGGCTGCTGGTATTGCGGCTGCGTCGGCGGCGGATTGACCGCGACCTGTTGCAACGGCTGGCCGGGAATGTCCCCCGGAACGCGCAGTACGGCGCCGGCCTTCACGCCGCGTGCGTCCGTGATGCCGTTGGCCTGCTGCAACTCTGCGACGGACACGCCATACGAGCGCGAGATGCCGTAGAGGGAATCGCCCTGCCGCATGGTGTAGGAGGCGCGGTACTTGGCGTCGAGATCGCCCGGAACGCTCGCGGGCGGGGCCTGCACGCTCGCCGTCTGCACGGGGGCCGGCTGCGAGCGGTTGGCGGCGTAGCCCTGCGGCAGGTACAGCTTCTGGCCCGGCTGCAGGTTCGGGTTGGTCAGGCTGTTGACCTGCATGAGCTCGGCGACCGACACGCGATGCCGGCGCGACAGGCCGTAAAGCGTATCGCCGAGCTGCACCTCGACCTGGTCGCCAGGGTTCGACAGCGACGGCTGCGGTTGCGGGTCGTAGCGGTTGGTGGAATTGGTCGTCGTCGGCGCCGTGGCATAGCGCCGATCGGTCGAGTACGTGGTGTTCGCAGTCGAATCGTAGCGCCCGTTGTTGGCGTTCGTGTTCGATGGGCCGGAGTCATAACGCCGGTCGCTCGAAGCGTAGCTGCTCGGCGGCGAAGCGTCCGGCAGGCTCTGCGAGCTGACGCCGTTCTCGCGGTAGGTGCGCGGCGCGTTGTCTCCACCGCCGCTACCGTAGCCGTCGTTGCCGAGATAGCTCGGATTGCCGCGACCTGCAGCAGAGGCGGTCTGCTGCGGTTTGGGATCGTCGTTGAGGGCGAAGCCCGGGAAATCGAAGCCCGAGATCTGGGCACTGCATCCCCCGGCAAGGCCGGCGAAGAGGATGGCGGCGGCACGGCCCGCTGGCTTGGCGAGCGACGTTCCTTGGCGACTGAAACGCATAAAACGCATCATGATACGCACCTTTACTGCCAACCTTCCATTAATCCTTAAGGAGTTAACGGAGGCTTAACGGAGGGCAGCGTCGGTTGATGAAATCGCATCGGAGTGCCCGCTTGGCGACAACGGAATCGCCCAACGCGACCGCTGCGACCCGACATAGTTAGGCGGCCATTGTGCTTGGTTGAGGACGTCGCGGCGACGACATCGCGGCGCCGCAATGGCGGTTGGCTGAACGCCAGATGAATGCTCAGAGAGATTGCTCAGAGAGCGTCGCCGCCTGCCGCGCTCTTGCGGTCGAGCGCCGGATCGAAGGCGGGCTCCAGCGCCCGGCACGTCGTCTCGTGCGTGAGGTCGAGAGACAGCGGCGTCACCGAGATGCGCCGCGCATCGATGGCGGCAAGGTCGGTCCCCGCTACCATGGTCGACGGCGGGCGCTCGAAATTGAACCAGAAGTACGGCATGCCCCACGGATCGTTGCGCTGGTCTATGCGCAGAGAAGCCTGGTCGCGGCGCCCTTGGCGCGTCACCTCAATGCCGGTGACGGCATCGTGCGGGCACGGCGGATAGTTGATGTTGATCACGATGTCTTTCGGCCAGCCGGCTTCAAGCAACCGTGCCAGCAGCCCAGGGCCGTGGGTGAGCGGCGTCTCCCAATGGATCTTGCCTTCTTCCAGCGAGCCGCCGACCTGGCTCATGGCGATCGATCGGATGCCAAGCATGGTGCCCTCGATGGCGGCAGCGATGGTGCCCGAGTAGGTGACATCCTCGCCGAGGTTGGAGCCGTGATTGATGCCCGACAGCACCAGATCGGGCGGCTGGTCGAGCATGAAGTGGCGAACGGCCATGATGACGCAATCGGTCGGCGTTCCGCGCAGAACGAAGGTGCGCTCACCCGTCTGGCGCACGCGCAGCGGCTCATGCAGCGTCATCGAGTGCGAGGCCCCCGACTGGTTCTTTTCCGGCGCGACGACCCACACGTCGGAGGAAATCTCCTCGGCGATGCGGCGCAGGACGTCCATGCCCTCGGCGCCGATGCCGTCGTCGTTGGTGACGAGGATGCGCATGCTCAGGCGGCCTTCTCGATCACGGCGAGATCGCCCATATAGGGGCGCAGCTGCTCGGGGATGACGACCGTGCCGTCGGGCTGCTGGTAGTTTTCAAGCACGGCGATGAGCGTGCGCCCGACCGCGAGGCCAGAGCCGTTGAGCGTGTGCACGAAGCGCGTGTCCTTGGCGCCCCTTGGCTTGTAGCGCGCATTCATGCGCCGCGCCTGGAAGTCGCCGCACACCGAGCAGGACGAGATTTCGCGGTAGGTGTTCTCGCCCGGCAGCCATACCTCGATGTCGTAGGTCTTCTGCGAGGCAAATCCCATGTCGCCGGTGCACAAGAGGATGGTGCGGAACGGAAGACCGAGGCGCTTCAAGACTTCCTCGGCGCACGATGTCATGCGCTCGTGCTCGGCGAGGCTCTCTTCGGGCGTGGTGATGGAGACCAGCTCGACCTTCGTGAACTGGTGCTGGCGGATCATGCCGCGCGTGTCCTTGCCGGCTGCCCCCGCTTCAGAACGGAAGCACGGCGTCTGCGCGGTAAGGCGCATCGGCAGCTTAGCCTCGTCGAGGATTTCCTCGCGCACGAAGTTGGTCAGCGACACCTCGGCTGTGGGAATGAGCCAGAATCGTTCAGCCTTAAACGGGAAGAGTTCGAACGCAGCAGCTGCAAGTTCAACCATCCGCTCCTGATTCAGTTCAGTGAACTTGCTGGCGCCATACGCAGCCATCTTCTTCTCGAAGAACTCCACGAACTGAATAATCTTGGATGTAGAGAACAAATCCTCGGCGAACTTCGGCAGATTGCCGGTGCCGTAGGCGGCGTGGTCCTTGACCAGCAGTGGCACGCTGTTCTCGGCGTAGCCGAACTCGGCCGTGTGCAGGTCGAGCATGAAGGCGCCGAGCGCGCGCTCGAGGCGCGCCAAGGCGCCCTTCAACACGGTGAAGCGGGCGCCGGAAATCTTCGCCGCAGTGGCGAAGTCCATCAGCCCCAGCCCTTCGCCGATCTCGAAGTGCTGTTTGGGCCTGAAGGCGAACTTGGGCGGCGCGCCGACCTTGCGCACCTCCACGTTGTCCTTCTCGTCCTTGCCAACCGGCACATCGTCGAGCGGCAGGTTCGGGATCACGGACAGCGCATCGCGCAGCTTGCCGTCCAGCTCGCGCTCCACCGCCTCGCCCTTGGCCAGCACGTCTTTCAGCGTCGCCACCTCGGCCATCAGCGCATTCGCTTTGGCCTCGTCCTTGGCCGCCTTCGCCGCGCCGATCTCCTTGGAGGCCGCGTTGCGGCGCGCCTGCGCCTCCTGCAGCTTCGTCACGTGCGCGCGGCGCTCCTCGTCAAGCGCGATGAGCTCGGCCGACAACGGTGCAAGGCCGCGCTTTTTCATGCCTGCGTCGAAGGCTGCGGGGTTGTCTCTGATCCACTTGATGTCGAACACGTCGGCCTCTTCCCTCAACGGAGAAAGGCGGTCTATAGGCCGACGGCGAGCATCGGTCCAGACGCGATCAGGTCGCTCCTGATGCCTGCTTGGCGGCCTGCTTGCGCTCGATGCGCTCTACCGCCCAGATTGACGCTTCGTACAGCAAGATGGTCGGCAGCATCATTGCCAGCATGCTGAACGGATCGGGCGGCGACAGGAACGCCGCCACCGCTGTAATGCCAAGGATGGCGTAGCGCCGCCCTTTGCGCAGGGTCGACGCGGTGACCAGACCGGCGCGCGCCAGCAGCGTCAACACCACGGGAAGCTGGAAGCAGATCCCGAAGCCGATGATCAGGTTCATGATCAGCGCGAGGTATTCCGACACGCGCGCCTGCAGGTGGATCTCGACCGGGCCTCCGGTCTGCTGCATCGACAGGAAAAAGCGCATCGCCATCGGCATGACGAGGAAATAGACCACCAGGGCGCCGAGCAGGAACAACAGCGGGGTCGCCACGAGATACGGCAGGAACGCCCGCCGCTCGTTCTTGTAGAGGCCGGGCGCGACGAATTTATAGATCTGGTTGGCGATGATGGGGAACGAGATGCAGAAGGCTCCGAACAGGGCGAGCTTCATCTGCGTGAACAGGAACTCCTGCGGCGCCGTGTAGATCATCTCGATGGGGCCGCTGTCGGCGCCGCCGTGCGCCCACAGATAGGGGATGACGAGAATATTGTAGATCTGCTTGGCGAAGATGAAGCACAGGACGAACGACAGACCCAGCGCGACCAGCGAAGAGATCAGCCGCGAGCGCAGCTCGACGAGATGATCGAGCAGCGGCGCCTTGGAGGCGTCGATCTCGTCCTGGCCGGTGCGTTCGATCACGTCCGTCATGCCGCGCCCCTGTCCGGCTCTTTCGCCTCAGCCGGTGCCGGCAGTGCAGTTTCGCTCGCCGGCCCTTCCGCGGGAGGTACGGATGCGAGCGCCTTTGGAGTGTCGATGTTCACCCGCGCCGCTTCGATCTGGCTGTCGATGGCGCGCGAGCCCTCGTCCATGGTCGCTCGCACCTCGCGGCCGACGTTCTCGAATTCTTTCTTCAGGCCGTCGAGCTCGGCTTCGCGCATTGCCTCGTCGAACTGGCCGCGAAACTCGGCCGCATGCCGCCGGATGATGCCGAGATACTTGCCCACCGTGCGCAACAGGATCGGCAGATCCTTGGGACCGACGACGATCAGCGCCACGACGGCGAGGATCAGTAGCTTACTGGAGGTAATGTCGAACATGCGTCGTTCCAATTGCCGACGCGCGCAAGGCCATCGAGCGCGAGCCGCCGCGGCAGCGTCACGCGCACCGCTCGGCTGCTCAGCCCGTCTTGGTCGTGTCGCGCTCGGTCGACTTCACGGTGCGCTGGTCAATAACACGCGGATCGACCGGACGCGGCTCGGGCCGCTCGTCCTCGTCGTCCTCGGACAAGCCCTTCTTGAAGCTTTTGATGCCCTTAGCCATGTCGCCCATGATGGACGAGATGCGCCCGCCGCCGCCAAAAAAGAGAAGCGCGACAAGCGCGAGGATGAGCAAATGCCAGCCGCTCAGGCCCATCGTCGTTCGCTCCTGTGCTGAATTGCTGTTGAGCCAGTTGATATTGCAGAAAGCATATGGCCCCGCAAGGCCACCAACCCTACTGCATACTGCTAAGACATTACGAAAGCTTCACTTTTGGCTTTCGGCAGCGAACACGAGGAC
The DNA here is from genome assembly GCA_036559705.1 of Hyphomicrobium sp. Classification (GTDB taxonomy): domain Bacteria; phylum Pseudomonadota; class Alphaproteobacteria; order Rhizobiales; family Hyphomicrobiaceae; genus Hyphomicrobium_A. The sequence continues at coordinate 15,052 of DATBSP010000040.1, read as the reverse complement.
GCGCGCGGGATCGATTTGCGCCCTGACCTCTGCCCCACGCGCCCAACCAGCGCTCTCGCGCACACGCACTTTCAGCGGCTTGTCGAAGCCGTCGACGCCAACTTCGAGACGCGCCACATCGCCGAGGAATTTCACGTCCAGCACGCGACCGGCAAGGCCCTCGCCGTTGTCCGACAGACGGATGCCGCGCTCACGGATGCAGGCGATGGCGCGGCTTCCCTCGGCAAGATCCGGCGCCGCAATCTTGCCGATCGGCGTGTCGATGCCGCCGGCGCCGACGCGATAGCCGATTTCGTTGATCTCGGAAAATAGCCGCGCGACGAACAAATCGGCTGGCTGATGGTACAGAACCTCGGCATCGCCCGCCTGCACCAAGCGACCTGCGCGCATAACCGCGATGCGATCGCCGATGCGCATCGCTTCTTCCGGATTGTGTGTGACGATGACGGAGGTGGCGCGCGTCTCGCGCAAGACCGACAGCGTCTCTTCCTGCATCGACTCACGCAGCTGCACATCGAGGCCGGAGAACGGCTCGTCCATAAGCATGACCGCCGGGCGCGGAACGATAGCGCGGGCAAGCGCCACGCGCTGCTGCTGGCCACCTGAGAGAATGTGAGGATAGTCGTCGGCGAGATGCGCCAACCCGACGCGCTTCAGGGCCGCCAGCGCCTCGCGGCGCGCCTCCGGCTTGGGCAGCGACTTGAGGCCGAAGGCGACGTTGCCAAGGATGGTGAGGTGCGGGAACAGCGCGAAGTCCTGGAACATCAGACCGACGCTTCGGTTTTCCGGAGCAACGAAACGCGACGGCCCAGCCACCTCGAACCCATTGATGAGCACGCGGCCGCTGGTCGGCTTTTCGATGCCGGCAGCGACGCGCAGCAGCGTCGTCTTCCCGCAGCCCGACGGTCCGAGCAAGCAAACGACCTCGGCCGGCGCCACGTCGAGGTTGACACCGGTCAGCGCCTGCGTCTGATCGTAGTCGCGGGTGACGTTCTCGAAGGTGAGCTGCGCGGCGAACGTCGCCGCAGCGCGACCTTTGCCATTCCCATTGGCATTGCCGTTAGCGGTGGCCGGCGCGCGGCGGGCGGCTTCGGACATCGAGGACAACTGACGGGCACCTTCTTATGCAGCAACGTCCGGCGTCAGGACTTATCGGGGTCCTCGTCGCCGGGCAAGGCATCCTCGCCGTCCTCGTTATCGTCCGGCTCCTCCTCCTCGTCGCCCTCGCCCGCCTCGAGCGGCAGCTCGTCCGGCATCAGGGCGGCAACGTCGGTGGGATCGGGAACGGAGAAATCGGGGGGCAGGTTGCCGTCGAGCAGACCCGAGGCGCGCAGCTCGGCAAGGCCCGGCAGATCCTTGATGCCCTCGAGACCGAAGTGGCTGAGGAAGGCATCGGTCGTGCCGTACGTCACCGGGCGTCCCGGCGCACGGCGGCGACCGCGCAGGCGCACCCATCCGGTTTCCAGTAGGATGTCGATAGTGCCGGCCGAGGTCGTTACGCCGCGGATCTCCTCGATCTCGGCGCGCGTCACCGGCTGGTGATAGGCGATGATAGACAGCGTCTCGAGCGCCGCCTTCGACAGCCGCCGCTCCTGCGTCGCATAGCGCTCCAAGAGGTAGGAAAGGTCTTCCGCAGTGCGGAACGCCCACTTGCCGGCGACGTGCACGAGGTTGACTCCCCTCCCGGCGTAGAAGGCGCGCAACTCCTCGATCAGGGCGCCGATGTCCTCGCCTTCGGCGAGGTGGCTCGCGAGCTTTGTTTCATCGAGCGGCTCGGCGGCGGCGAACAGCAGCGCTTCCAGGATGCGCAGCTTCTCGCGGTGATCGGCGAACGGCAGGGCGGCGACGTTGCGCGGCAACGTGCTGGCGCGCAGCGGCTCGTCACCCGCGTCATCGCGCGCGTTGTCGTTGCTCTCCTGGCTCGATGGGACCAGGCTCAGACGTGGCGGCTCCATGCGCTTTTCTTTCGTCATTGGCTGTCCGGAACACTCACGGGTTTCACCAACTAGACGACTCGCTGCCACTCGGCATCGGGTTGTGCGGCATCAGTCTTACGCGGACGAATGTAGATCGGCTCGAACGGGCCTTCCTGGCGCAGCTCGAGGTGGCCCTCACGCGCCATCTCAAGCGTAGCCCCGAACGAGCTGGCCAGCACCGTGCGGCCGTTGTCGTGGGCGCGTGCCAGCTCCTGCATGCAGCGCTCGAAGGCGAGCCATTCGGTCGGCGAGGGTAGCTCGCCAAGCATGCGTTCGAGGCGCAAGCGTGCGTCCTTGATCGACCACACCGGGCGTACCTTGATGACGTGCCCGACCTTGATGGTGCGGCGGCGTTGATCGGCGTAGGCGTGCAACAGGTCATAGATCTTGGCGGTGAATTCGGTCGCCCGGATGGTCTTGGTGCCTTCTGGCATGCCGCGCTGGAACACGTCGCGGCCAAGGCGCATGCGCGTCATCAATCGCGCCGCCGCATCGCGCATGGCTTCGAGGCGCATGAGGCGGAACGACAGGCGACGCGCCAGTTCCTCGGCGCTCGATTCGTTACCCTTCACGGTCTCGCGCGGCAGCAGGAGGCGCGATTTGAGGTACGTCAGCCATGCAGCCATAACGAGGTAGTCGGCCGCAAGCTCGAGCCGCAGCTTCTGCGCCTCGCCGATGAAGCCGAGATACTGGTCGGCCAGCGCCAGGACGGAAATCTTGGAAAGGTCGACCTTCTGCGTGCGAGCCAGCGCCAGCAACAGATCGAGCGGACCCTCATAGCCGGCGACGTCGACGATGAGCGCGTCCTCGTCGTCGAAGTGAGCATCGACAACGGGCTCCTCCCACGCCGATACGGCCTCGTTCGCTGGTTGCGGCTCGGTAGTCATCCCGCTTGACGGCTCACAATCTTGGGTGACCGCAAAACGGCCACCTGGTTTGATTCTGCAATCATATAGTGTTGAGTTTACACTGATTCAGCATCACCGGCCGCAAATGCAAGGACCTTGGCTAGTTGCGCTTCGGCCGCAGCGGAATCAAACGGCCGGCTGGCTTTCGTTATCTTAATGGCCGTATCAAAGCGTTGCTGTGCCCGGCCGGCGAGGGGGCCGGCGCCGGCTGCCGCTTGCAGCATTTCCGGCAAGTCGCCGCTGCAATGCAGGGCGAGGTCAGAGCCTGCGGCAACTACGGCTTCGGCTCGGCTACGCATGGGGCCCGATAAGGCCTTCATCGTGAGGTCATCGCTCATCAAGAGGCCATCGAAACCGATTTCGCCGCGGATGATCTCGCGCGTCACGATGGGAGAAGTACTTGCCGGCGACTGCGGGTCGATGTCGCGGAATACGACGTGCGCAGTCATCGCCGTCGGCAGGTGGTTGAGCGCTTTGAACGGCGCGAAGTCGGTCACCGCTAGCTCAGCGCGCGATTCGGTGACGACGGGTAGCGACAAATGGCTGTCGGCCGCCGCCCGGCCATGCCCGGGAATGTGCTTGATCACGGGGACTACGCCGCCCGCCATGAAGCCATCGCCGACCGCCTTCGCCAGCGCCACCACCTGCTCGACGCTCTTGCCGTAGGCGCGGTCGCCGATGATGTCGTGCGCGCCTTCAACCGGCACGTCGACGACCGGGGCGCAGTCGGTGTTGATGCCGAGCTCGCTGAGGTCGGCAGCGAGCAGGCGCGTTGCCTCGAAGGCGGCCATCACCGCAGCCGCATGGTCGCGCGTGTAAAACTTTCCGTAGGCAGCAGCCGGCGGCAGCGCGCGCCCCAACGGGGGTCGCAGACGCTGCACGCGCCCACCCTCCTGATCGATCAGCACCAGAACATCGTCGGCGCCGATAGCGGCGCGCACGTCGCAGATCAGCCCGCGGATTTGCGCGTGGTCCTTGAGATTGCGTGCAAAGAGGATGAACCCCGCCGGTCGCGCGTCCTTGAGGAATTGAGCTTCGTCGCGCGACAGCTGCGTGCCCGCAACACCGACGATGAGAGCGGTGCGCATCACCTATCCGATGCAAGTTTCAGGTGGGGCGGACCTAGCATCAAGGGACGCGCCCGTCGAGCGCGCCCGGATAGGGCTGCTTAGTATGCCGTAACCCAGCAGTCCTTGTAGCCCGAGGCCTTGAGCTGCGTGCACAGTTCGCTCGCCTGTGAGCGGGAGCTGGGCGGGCCAACCAGCAGGCGGTGATAGGCACCCTTGCCGGCCAGCGTCGTCTCGCGCACGTCCGGCGTCTTGTTGGCGAGCACCGCGCCGTACTGCTGCTGCATGTCGGCAAACTTCTTCAGAGCATCGAGGCGGCTATTGCCGGAAGCGGGCACGGAGGCCAGCACCACGACGTAACCGTTGGCGCCGCTGGCGCTCGTGGCGCTCTCGTCGGTCGTCGTCGGGGCAGCCACGGCGACCTTCTGCTTCTTCGGGGCAACAGGCGCGGCCTGCTCCTCCTCGGCGAGGCTGGCGGTCGACGCCGGAATGACCTTGGTCGATTTGACATTGACGCGGGCCTTAGCGGGCGGATTGACGACCACCGGATCCGCCTCGTGTGCCGGCTGAGCCGGAGCGGCACGTTGCGGTGGCGCCTGGGCGGCGCTACCGAAGGCGTCGACAACAGTCAGGCCCGGGACAGAGACGCTCGGCTCCTGCGCGGGAGGCGCGGCCGGTTCGGCCGCATCCTCGGGCGGGGCGATCGACCCATCGCGTCCGACGACTAAGGTCGACACCTTGCGCGCGCCGTTGCTCGAGTCGGATTCCGAAAGCCCACCGGAGTGTTCCTCGCTGCTCGGGGCGCCGCCGTCGCCAAGACGGCCGAGGACCTTGCTGTCGGTGTGCGAGAACTGCTTGCCGCCCGGATCGAGCGGTTTTTCCTTGGCCGGCGTGGCGTCGCTAGAGACGACCGGTGTGGCGCCGTCAGTCGGCGCGCCGAGCACCACCTTGTAGGCCTGCGCCAAGCCGTAGCCGAGGCCGATGGCGACGACGACAGCGCCGGCGATGCGCATGGTCCAGCTGCCGCGGCGCGGCTCTTCGGCCTCGTAGGCGCCAGCATCGTCCTGGTTGTAGGTCGGCTCCAGAGCCCCGCCGTGCTGCTGGTCATAGCCATGTTGACCGCGACCATAGCTCTGCTGGTCCAGCGAAGGATCTCCGTAGGCGGCCGCCGGCATTGCCCAGTCGGCCTGCTGCAGCGGGTCCACGTGCGGCTGGTTGCTGTTGGCCGGGAGCGCTGCATCACCCGGCAGGTACTGGCCGTAGGGATCGTGCGCGGCGGGAGCTGGCCACTGGTCATAACTGGGGGGGGCGCCGTAATTGGCGTCGGGCGCGCGCTGCTGCGCCGGGCGCGGGGCGTACTGCGGAGCCCCTTGCGGCGGCATCTGGCGATAGCCGCCAGCGGCTTGAATGGGATCGTCGACCGGCGGCGCCAGATTGGCGCGCTGCGGCGGCTGCGGACGCTGTTGCAGAGGAGCCTGGCGCGCCTGTTGCGCGTAGGCCGGCGGCTGCGTGCGCGGGTGGTTGTCGAAATCTTGCGTTGGCGCCGCATTGCGCGCGCTGTCGAGACTGCTCAGTCCCTGGCGATTGACGGGCGCTGCGGCCGGCGCCTGCGGCGGCGCGTACTGAGGCTGCTGTGGATAATGGTAGGCCTGCTGACCGTAGGCGGGCGCCTGCGGCGCCTGCTGCTCGCCATGGCCCTGCTGTGGGTAGGCCGGGTTCGCCTGCTGGGGCGCTTGTTGCGGCCGCTGTGCGGGGCGCCCCCCCGTGCGGGGGTCGGGCTCGCCCGCGGGATGGCCCTGACCCTGCCATCCACCATTCGCGGCACCTTGGGAGCGAGACATCTTGAGAACCCCTCGAAGCGCTGATTCAGCCGTTGAGCATCGAATCGGAGTCTAGCGCATAGAATCCGGACCCTCGACGCCAAGGACCGAAAGTCCGGAGGATATCACCTGTTGGACGGCAGCAATAAGTGCAAGTCGCGCCGCGGTCATAACCCCGTCATCTGCCTGAATAAATCGCAAATGTGGCAAATCATTGCCTCGGCTCCATTGGCCATGCAAGGCCGAAGCGAGGTCGTAAAGGTAGAAAGCGATCCGATGCGGTTCCTCGGCTTTTGCGGCGTTCGCCATCAAACGCGGGAAAAGAGCCAACTTTTTGATCAGCTCGATTTCGCCGAGGTCCGTCAGCTTGGAAAGGTCCGCCTCGCGCACCGCCCGGCTGCCCGGTGACAGCTCGGGAAACGCCTCCTGGGCATTGCGGAACACCGAGGCCGCGCGCGCATGCGCGTACTGCACATAGAACACGGGATTGTCCTTCGACTGCTCCAGCACCTTGGCGAAGTCGAAGTCCAGCTGCTCCAATTCCTTCCGGTACAGCATCATGAAGCGAACGGGGTCGCGCCCCACCTCGTCGACCACGTCGCGCAGAGTCACGAACGTGCCGGCCCGCTTCGACATCTTGTATGGCACGCCGCTCTTGAACAGCTTGACGAGGTTCACGACCCTGATGCCGAGGTCGGCGGTGCCGCCCGTCGTATTCCAGGACTTGAGCTTGCCCTTGGCATCGCGCTCGACGGAGCCGTCTGTGAAGGCCGCCACGACCGCCAGCATGCGCGGGATGTAACCGATGTGATCGGCGCCGAAGACGTTGACGAGGTGCCGGTAGCCGCGCCGCAACTTCTCATAGTGATAGGCGACGTCACCGGCGAAATAAGTGTAGCTGCCGTCCGACTTCATCAGCGCCCGGTCTGCCTCGTCGCCATAGTCGGTCGACCTGAACAGGGTCTGCTCGCGGTCCTCCCACTCCTCGTCCTCGTGCCCCTTGGGGCGCGGCAGACTGCCCTCGTAGATGAGGCCCTTCCTACGTAGCGCGTCGATCGCCGCCTTGATCTTGTCGGTGCCCCCATTGGTCAGCGAGGCCTCCGAGAAGAACACGTCGTGCCTGATGTTGAGCGCGGCGAGATCGTCCTTGATCATCGGCATGATCTGCTCGATGGCGAACGTGCGCACGATGGGCAGCCACCGATCCTCGGGCATGTTGAGGAGCGACTTTCCACGCTCCTTGGCCAGCGCCTCGCCGACCGGCTTCAAGTACTCGCCCGGATACAGGCCTTGCGGGATGTCGCCGATATCCTCGCCCAGCGCCTCGCGGTAGCGCAGGAACGCCGAGCGGGCCAGCACGTCCACCTGTCCGCCGGCATCGTTGACGTAGTATTCGCGCGTGACGTCGAAGCCGGTGAAGGCCAGCAGATTGGCCAGCGCATCGCCAAACACGGCACCGCGGCAATGGCCGACGTGCATCGGACCCGTCGGGTTGGCCGACACGTACTCGACGTTGACCGTCTTGCCGTGGCCGATCGTCGAGCGGCCGTAGGCGGCGCCCGCATCGAGAATGGCGCGCACCAGATCGTGCCACACCTCGGGCTTCAGCGTGAGGTTGAGGAAGCCGGGACCGGCGACGGAAACGGCCGCGACGCCTTCAACGCCCGACAGCTTCGCCTGCAGCTTGTCGGCGATGTCGCGCGGCTTCATGCGCGCGGGCTTGGCCAGCACCATCGCGGCGTTGGTCGACAGGTCGCCGTGTGTCGGATCGCGCGGCGTTTCCACCTCGATGCCATTGGTCGGCGCGTCGGCCGGCAGCGCGCCCTCGGCCTTCAATGCTTCGAGCGCCGCCGCAACGCGAGCTTCGATCTGGGCGAACACGTCCACGGCGATCCTGACGGCTGCAATTGGCGAGAAAAGTCGCGCCCCGGCTAACGTAAATTGGGGGTGGCGTCAAACAGGCGGCGGTGCTCGGCGATGGCGTAGCGATCGGTCATGCCGGCGACGAAGTCGGCGATAAGACGTGCGCGGCGGCGCTGATCGAGATCGCGCGCCGCGGCATGCCAGGCTTCGGCCATGGCGGCGGGCTCGGACATGTAGCGCGCAAAGAGTTCGCCGACGACGCGCTCGGCGTCGCGCATCACACCCATCACGCGCTCGTGGCGGTAGACGCGCTCGAACAGGAAGGCCTTGAGCCGTGTGATGTCGCCGGCCATCGCGGGCGAGAAGGCGACGCTCGCCTGCGGCGCGCGGCGGATGTCGTCAGGCGTGCGCGGGCGCAGGGCCGCGAGACGAGCTCGCGTCTCGGTGACGAGGTCGGCAATCATCTGCGTAATTAGCAGGCGCGTCAGCTCGTAGACTTCGCGCGCTTCATCGCCGGACGCCTGGCTGCGCACGCGCGCCATGGCGTCCCCCGCGAGCGGCTGGCTTGCAAGGTCGGAGAGCACAATGAGATGCGCGCGTAGGCCGTCGTCGATGTCATGCGTCACATAGGCGATGTCGTCCGCCAGCGCGGCGACCTGCGCCTCGGCCGACGGCCACGAGGCAAGATCGAGGCTCTGCCAGCGCTCAATGCGAGCGGCGACCTTGCAGATGGCGGCATGCTCACCCGTCACCGGGCCGTTGTGCTTGGCGAGACCTTCGAGCGTCTCCCACGTGAGGTTGAGGCCGTCGAACTGCGCGTACTTGCGTTCCAGGGCCGTGACAACGCGCAGGCTCTGCGCGTTGTGGTCGAAGCCGCCGAACTCGTACATGGCCCGGTCGAGCGCGCGCTCGCCGGCGTGCCCGAACGGCGGATGGCCGAGGTCATGGGCAAGCGCGATGGCTTCGGCGAGATCCTCATCGAGGCGCAGCTGCCGCGCCACGGTACGCGCTATCTGAGCCACCTCCAGCGAGTGCGTCAGCCGGGTGCGGTAGTGATCGCCCTCGTAGAAGACGAACACCTGCGTCTTGTGGGTCAGGCGGCGGAAGGCGGTCGAGTGCAGCACGCGGTCGCGGTCGCGTTGGAAGGGGCTGCGTGTCGTGCATTCGGGCTCGGCGCTGAGGCGGCCACGCGTCGGCACGGCGCCGGCCGAGTAGGCGCCCGGCGACCGCTCGCCGGGGCCAAGTCCGGCGCCGTAATCTGCGGCCCCATTCTGGTTGGCTGCTGGCTCCAAGACCGGTCCCGGCTCCGCCGCACCCCGGCGGCTTTGAATTAGGCGCCCTTCGCGCTTATCTTGCATAAGGATAGATTCTGGCTAGCCGCAAGCCCGCCGGGTCTGGGATCAATTCGAGGCCATCCATGAGCGAATCCGTCACCGTCACCGAGCGCGCCGCCAAACGCATCGCCGAGATCGTCGCCGGCGAAGCCGCGGCGCGGGCGCTGCGCATCAGCGTCGAGGGCGGCGGCTGCTCAGGCTTTCAGTACAAATTCGACCTCGTGCCGGATGCCGCCGCCGACGACGTGGTGCTGGAGCGCGCTGGCGCTAAGGTGGTCATCGATCAGATTTCGCTGGGCTTTCTCGCCGGCTCGGAGATCGATTTCGTCGACGATCTGATCGGCGCCTCGTTCCGGGTGAATAACCCCAAGGCGACGGCCTCGTGCGGCTGCGGCACCAGCTTCTCAATCTGAGTACTCGGCTGGCCAGACCTTCGATTCTCGACTACGCCTTGCCGGCATGAAGGTCACCACCTGGAACATCAACGGCGTCAAGGCACGCCTTGAATCGGCCGTCGCCTACCTCAAACAGGCGTCGCCCGACGTCGTCTGCCTGCAGGAAATCAAAAGCCTCACCGAGGCCTTCCCGGCATCCGCCTTCGAGGACCTCGGCTACCATTGCGCCGTACACGGCCAGAAGGGCTTCAACGGCGTTGCCATCCTATCGAAGCTGCCGCTCGAGGAGATGCGGACCGGGCTACCCGGCAATGATGCCGACGATCAGTCGCGTTTCATCGAAGCGGTGATCTCGGTGCCATCGGGCATCGTCAAGGTCGCGTCGATCTACGCGCCGAACGGCAACCCGATCACGACCGAGAAATTTCCCTACAAGCTCGCCTGGCTGTCGCGCCTGTGCGAGCACTTCCGCCGGCTGTTGCTCGAGGAGATCCCGTTCGTCATGGCGGGGGACTACAACGTCATCCCCGAGCCGATCGACGCCAAACGCCCGGCGGCGTGGACCAACGATGCGCTCTACCAGCCGGAGACGCGCGCCGGCTATCGCAGAATCCTCAGCGACGGGCTCACCGACGCTATCCGGCTGTGCCACCCGGGTCCCGGCGTTTACACGTTCTGGGATTATCAGGCCGGCGCCTTCCAGAAGGACGACGGCATCCGCATCGATCATCTGCTGCTGTCACCACAGGCGACCGACCGGCTCCTTTCGGCGGGGGTCGACCGTTTCACCCGCGCCTGGGAAAAGCCATCAGATCACGTGCCGGCATGGGTGGAACTCGACGTTTAAGCGGCAGCTACTCGCTGCACTTTGCCGTGACGACGCTGCCCGTGGCCGGCAGGAACACCTTGCAGTCGATCGGCCCTTTCTTTTCGAGCACGACCTCGGCGACGTCGCGGTCGCGCTTATCTTTGACCGGTCCGCCGAGCGCCGACAGCCGCTCTTTCGCCACGCGGCGCGTGGTGCGGCCATCAAAAGAATCCGAGGCGGCGCCCAGCGCCTTGTCGAAGCGAGTGCGCGCGGCCGACGTGTTGCCACGCTCTTCCAGGATACGCCCCTTCAGCATGTGCGCCGCAGCGAAGTCGCCGTCCAATTCGAGCGCGCGGTCGGCGTCGTCCTCAGCGGCATCGACACGGCCTTCCGCGAAGGCGACGGCGGCGCGAGCGTAATGCGCCGAGGCGCCGCCGCGGCCTGCGGATTGCACGCGGTTGATCTCAGCGCGCGCGGCGTCGTAGGAACCCTTGTCGGCGAAGATGAGGGCGCGCATCAGCGGCACATTCGACGCATCGGACTTGATGTCGCCGGCCGCATCGAGGTCACGTAGCGCGCCGCCGGTGTCGCCGTCGGCGCGCAGTACGACGGCGCGACTATAGAAGAGCTGCCAGCTCTTACCGTCGAGGTTGATCGCCTCATTGAGGTCGGCCAGCGCCTTGTCACGATTGCCACGGTCGTCCTCGGCCATGCCGCGCGCCTCATACGCGCGCGCAAAGCCGGGCTTTAGCTCGAGCACCTTGGTGAAGTCGCTGACCGCCTTGTCGAAGTCGCCGGCGCGCCGGAAAGCCGTGCCGCGGTTGAAATAGCCGATGTACATCTGCTCGCGCGGCAGCCGCCCGCTATCCAGCACCCGCGTGCAGGCGTTGGCGGCAGCGCGATTTTTTGCTGCGGTGCAACTGGTAAGATCCTGGCTCATGCCCGCCTGGGCACCGGTCGTCAGCACGGCGAGGAGCAGAAACCCACCCGTCAATAATCCACCAATCAAAACGAAACAGGCGCGCAACATTTTCGCCTCCCGTAGAGCGAGTTCGTTAGCCATCACCAAGGATCGCCGCCCTCCCGAGCGACGCATTGCTAATGGTTACCCCGGCGCGCTGCGTTGCACTGTTCCGCCGGGAACAGCAGGGCTTTAGCGAGTTAAGAACAATCGCCAATGCGGACGGCACTGAGCTGCCAATACGCCGCAACCGTTCAGCTGTTTGTTACGTTTGTCGGTCAATGTCTGCCCCGGAACACAACACTTCACCACGTGTGTCGGGCTCTCATCTCGTGTAGTCTGTCCTCGTCTGCCCCTTGGACAAACAGGCTCATTGCGCAAGGTCCAGTCATGAACATGCAGCTCTTTCATCGCCTTGCGCGTCGCGCAGGCATGCTTTCTCTAGCCGCACTCCCCGTCATCGGCCTCGTCGGGCCGAGCGAGGCGGAGCCCGGCGGTCTGGCCGGCTCGTGGAGCGGCGGCGGCTGGGTGTCGTTTGCCAGCGGCTCCAAGGAAAAGGCGCGCTGCCACGCGCACTATTCGGGCGGCGGCGGCAGCTACACCGTCACCGCGACGTGCGCCACGGCTTCCGGCAAGGCATCACAGACCGCCACGGTCTACAAGGTGAGCGGCACCGCCTACAGAGGCAGTTTCGTCAACTCGCAGTACAACATACATGGCTCCATCCGCGTCGTCGTGCATGGCAAGAGCCAGAGCGTCAGCCTGTCGGGTGACGGCGCTTCTGCACAGCTCAGCCTGTCGCGCCGCTGATCGTCTCAGCGCGCTGAAAAATGCAAAGCCGGGGCGCGATTCGTGTCGCGCTCCGGCTTTCTATTTGGGACGGCGTCTTAGCTCACACGTCGTGCTTGGCATTCGGCGACTGCTGCAGCGAGCCGAGCACCGAGCCACTCCAGCGCTCGACCTTCTCAGGTAGTCTTCACAGGATGCGTTGCAGGAACCTTACGATCAGGGTGCTGGAGCCGGAGCGCTGGCGCTGGCGCCGATGTCGCGGAGTCCGATTCCGGACGAGCCCTTGATAAAGGTACCGGGCGCCTCGGGAGCGGCGGGAAGTGCCGCCGGAGCCGGCGCCGATGCAGCGGCAGCCGTCCCACCGGATGCTGCACCGGTGCTCATGTCGTAGAGCACCGGTTCGCCATTGCCACACGTGCGCGGCGCTTGCACGTTGAGCGCGCCGAGGCCCGTGTCGTCCTGCGAATCTGGCTTGCGGCCGTAGCGTGTCCGCCAATCTGCGACAATGCCGGTCGCCTGCTTGCGGATGCCCTGCGCGGCGCCGCAGTAGATGTTCTGGTAGATGTCCTCGATCCACACGCGCTCGTAGGCAGGCGCGTTGGCGACGGCGACCGAGATAAGCGCCAGCGCGCGCACCGGGTCGGTCTTCATGTACTTGCCGCGCCACAGAAGGTCGGCGAGAAACGCCTGCGCACCGGCGTGCCCCTTCTGGCTCAGCACCGACAGCCAGTGCTTGGCATAGGGGACGTCGCTTTCGATGCCGTCGCCGTGCAGATAGAGCTTGGCAAGCTCGAACTGGGCGTCCTCGTCACGGAAGAACTGCGCAGCTTCACGCAGATATTCCATGGCGATCTTCGAATTCGGCTTGAGGTTCACCTCCGGCAGACCGTTGAGCAGATAGCCGGCGATGCGCGTCATAGCCTTGGCGACGTATGGCGCACGCTGGTCGTCGTCCGGATCGACGTCGGTGTGCTCCCCGGCAATCTTCAGATAAAGCTTGTAGGCCCTGGCATGGTCGGTGCGCGAGCCGTTGTTGTCGGAGTAGATGCGCGCCAAGTAGTAGGGCGCGAGGAACAGATGCTCCTCCGCCGCGTACTCGAGTGCCGGGATGGCAATCTCGTAGTAGCCGCCGTTGAAGGCGCCGATGCCCTGGTCGAGCGCGTCCTGCGCCGATCGGTAGTTGGCGGCTGCAGCGCTGGCACCCAACGTGCCCAGGCAGAGCAGGAGCCCAGCCAGGAATACGCAAACTGTCCGATCAAATATCCGCATAGCAGACCACTTCAGCTGCGCCGCCGTCATGTGTCACCGCACCCTTGAATGCGGGCCCGACCAGCTTGGCATACTTACGCAATGCGCCACTCTGGTAGGGATTTGCCGGGGCTTTCCAAGTTTTCCTGCGGGCAGCGAGCTCAACTTCGTCGACTTCGAGGTCGAGCGTGCCCTTCGTTGCGTCAATCGAAATAATGTCGCCGTCCTTGAGTAGACCGATGGGGCCGCCGACCGCCGCTTCCGGGCCGACATGGCCAATACAAAATCCGCGCGTGCCGCCGGAGAAGCGGCCGTCGGTGATGAGCGCAACCTTCTCGCCGGCACCCTGACCGTAGAGCGCCGCCGTCGTCGACAACATCTCGCGCATGCCGGGGCCGCCGATCGGGCCCTCGTAGCGAATGACCATGACGTCGCCTTCGTTGTACTGGCCGGCATCGACCGCAGCGAACGCCTCTTCCTCGCAGTTGAATACGCGCGCCGGGCCGCGGAACTGCAGCTTCTTCAATCCCGCCACCTTCACGATCGCGCCGTCGGGCGCGAGTGTGCCTCTTAGACCGACGACACCGCCGGTCGGCGTGATCGGATTGGAGACCGGATAGACGACCTTCTGGTTGGTATTGAATTTCACCTTCTCGAGGTTCTGCTTCATCGTGCGCCCCGTCGCGGTGAGGCAGTCACCGTGCAACAGGCCGCCATCGAGCAGCGCCTTCAAGATCTGCGGCACGCCGCCGATGTCGAACACGTCCTTAGCCACGTACTTACCGCCTGGCTTCAGGTCGGCGATGTACGGTGTGCGCTTGAATATCTCGGCGACCGCGAACAGGTCGAAGTCAATGCCCGCCTCGTGCGCCATGGCGGGAAGATGCAGCACTGCGTTCGTCGAGCCACCCGTCGCCGCAACCACGACGGCGGCGTTCTCAAACGCTTCACGCGTAGCGACGTCACGCGGACGGATGCCACGCGCGAGCAAATTCATGACCGCCTTGCCGCTCTCGACCGCGTAGGCGTCGCGGCTCTCGTACGGTGCCGGAGCACCGGCCGAACCCGGCAGCGCAAGACCTATGGCTTCAGACACGCAGGCCATGGTGTTGGCGGTGAACTGACCGCCACATGAGCCGGCCGAAGGACAGGCAACGCACTCGAGCTCGTGCAGCTCCGCGTCCGTCATGCGGCCGGCGGAGTGCATGCCGACGCCCTCGAACACGTCGACGACGGTGACGTCGTGGCCTTTGAACTTGCCCGGCAAAATAGAACCGCCGTACAGGAACACGGACGGTACGTTGAGACGCAGCATGGCCATCATGATGCCGGGCAGCGACTTATCGCAGCCGGCGATGCCGACGAGCGCGTCATAGCAGTGGCCGCGCATGGTCAACTCGATAGAATCGGCGATGACCTCGCGCGAGACGAGCGAAGACTTCATGCCCTGGTGACCCATGGCGATGCCGTCGGTCACGGTGATGGTGCAGAATTCACGCGGTGTGCCGCCGGCTTCGTCGACGCCCAACTTGGCGGACTGCGCCTGGCGCATCAGCGAAATGTTGCAGGGGGCTGCCTCGTTCCAGCACGACACCACGCCGACGAACGGGCGATGGATGTGCTCCTCTTCGAGGCCCATTGCATAGTAGTATGACCGATGCGGCGCGCGCGTCGGACCTTCGGTCACGTGACGACTCGGCAGCTTTGATTTATCGAACGTTTTTGCGTCCATACTTCTTTTTGGTCCGTACACAACAGGTAAGCGTCACTATCGATAGCCTCGATGCGAGCTACCACGCGAAATTCAAATGAAGGCTGCCCACGCCTCTGTGTCTGAAAAGCTCGTGCAGCGTACGGCCACCCGCCGCCACTCCACGCTTCCC
>DATBSP010000039.1:0-7514 GCA_036559705.1 Hyphomicrobium sp. | reverse complement strand
GTCGGCGCCATCAGCGCTGCCTGCGCGCCGGACTCTACCGCAATCGCCATGGCCAGCAGCGCGACAACTGTCTTGCCCGAGCCGACGTCGCCCTGCAGCAGGCGGAGCATGCGGCGCGGCGTATTCATGTCTGCCTCGATTTCGCGCATTGCCTCCCGCTGCGCGTTAGTGAGCGAGAAGGGGAGAGCGTCGGCGAGCCTGGCTCGTACGCGTCCGTCGCCTTTGACCACGCGGCCTGGGCGCGCCTTGAAGTTCTGCCGCACCAAGGCGAGGGCGAGCTGTCCGGCGAGCAACTCGTCGTAGGCGAGCCGCTGCCACGGCGCCCCGCCGTTTGAGACGTCACCGGCGTCCGTCGGCTTGTGCAGCCGTTCCAAGGCGGCGCAGAAGTCGGGCCAGCCGCGCGACTTCACCCACGTCGCCTCCTGCCACTCGGGCACCTCGCGTAAGCGTTCAAGAGCCTGCCGCGTCGCTTTCTGTACGATCTTGCCCGACAGCCCGGCGGTGAGCGGGTAGACCGGCTCCAGCATCGGCAAGTCGGCGCGCGCCTCCGGCGGCACGATATAGTCGGGATGCGACATCTGGAGCTTCTCGCCGTAGCGCTCCACGCGCCCCGACACGTAGCGCTCCGCGCCGACGGGAAGCTGCCGCTCGATGAACTTGCGCTCGGCGTGGAAGAACACGAGATCGAGCTTTCCCGTGTCGTCTTCGACGCGCACCTTGTAGGGCGCGCGGTTGTTGCCGCGCGGAGGCGGATAGTGCTTGAGGACGCGCACCTTCAGGGTCGCGATCGAGCCCGGCACCGCCTCGGCGACGGCTGGCTCGGCGCGCCGGTCGACGACGCCATTCGGCAGGTGCCAGAGCAAATCGAGCACGCGTGGCTCGGTTATTCCGGCCGGGAGGTTGACGCACTTGCGCATCAGCACGAGCAGGCGCGGACCGATGCCGGTCAGCGACTGCAGGGAGGCGAAGAGGGGCGTCAGCTCGATGGGCCGCATGGGCGGTTGAGGCCTCGACAGATCGATGGGACCGGCGCGGGAAAGCGTCGCGCCGTGCTAAAGGCGCTCCGCGCCAACTACCCTTTGCGCGATGGGAAACGGGCGCTATATCAACGTTCCGACCCTCAAGAGGGTGGCGGCCTGCCCGCACGGCGTCAAGCCTCGGTGCAGGGTTATCCAAGAAAGTGGTTCATCCTATGCCCGACGATTTGGAGATGCGCCGCCGGCGGGCGGCCTATCGTGCATCCCACCGGGGCACCAAAGAGATGGACATCATTCTTGGCCGCTACGCCGCGGCGCGTCTCGGCGCCATGGCGGGCGAAGAGCTCGGCGCCTTTGAACGATTCCTGGCGCTGCCCGACCCGCTGCTCACGCAATGGTTCTCGTGCGGTGCAACGGCGGACGACGTCGGCGAGTTTGCAGGATTGATCGGGGCACTGCGCGCACATCACGGACTGGCGCCGGCACCTATCGGTGAAGGCTTGGAGCACGAATGACCGGCCAGAGGGAGGACGATCACGCGGCGCGCATCATCGCCGGCGTGCCGGAAGGCCTCGACGCGCTGGTGCTCGCCCAGCTCGTCAACGAGGCGCAGTCCGGATCTGCGCCCGGCGCATTGCTGCACGTCGCGCGCGACGACCGCCGGCTGGAGGCGCTTGAGCAAGCACTGTCGTTCTTCGCGCCGCAGGTGCGCGTCATTACTTTCCCGGCCTGGGATACGGTGCCGTATGACCGCATCGGCCCGCACGCCGACATCGTCGCGCGCCGTATGGCGACGCTGGCCAAGCTGGCGCTGGCCACGCGAAAGCACCCGAGCATCGTGCTGACGACGGTCAATGCGATCCTGCAGCGGGTGCCGGCGCGCAGCTTCATGAAGCGCACGATCAAGCCGTTGGCGCCCGGCCAGCGCATCGACATGGCGCACCTGACGCAACGCCTCGCGCTGATGGGCTACACGCGCAGCGGCACCGTCATGGATCAGGGCGAGTACGCCGTGCGCGGCGGCATCCTCGATCTCTATCCGCCGGGACGCTCGACCCCGGTACGACTCGACTTTTTCGGTGACACGCTGGAGACCATCAAAGCATTCGATGTGCAGACGCAGCGCACGACCAAGCCGGTGCAAAAGTTGGCCTTGCTGCCAGTGAGCGAAGTGGCCTTCGGCGAGGAGGCGGAAAAGCTGTTCCGCATGCGCTACGTCGAGCTGTTCGGCGGCGCCACGAGCGACGACCCGCTGTACGAGGCGGTCAGCTCGGGGCATCGCTATCCGGGGCAGGAGCATTGGCTCCCGCTGTTCCACGATCACCTCGAAACGCTCTTCGACTATTTGCCGGGCGTGCCCGTCAGCTTCGACCATCGCAGCGACGAATCAGCCAAGAGCCGTTTTGAGCAGATCGCCGAGCACTACCAATCGCGCAACGAGGCGCTGGAGGAGCACAAGTTCGGCGGCCCGCCATACAAGCCGGTGCCACCCGAGCGCATGTTCCTCGATCCCCAGTCGTTCGCGGCGGGGCAAGCCGACCGGCGCTCTTACCGCCTGACACCGTTCGAAGAAGGCGAAGGCCCCAACGTGCGCTCCTGGCGCGGACGCGGCGGGCGCACTTTCGCGGCCGAACGACAACAGGGCGATGTCAACGTGTTCGACGCCGTCGTCGGCCACATCCGGCGCCTGCAAAGCGAGCCGCGGCGCGTTATCGTCACCGCGTGGACGGCCGGCGCGCGCGAGCGCCTCGCAACGCTGCTCACGGACCACGGCCTCAAGGACGTGACGCGGGTCGCATCCTACGCCGAGGCCTTAGCGCTGCCCAGTACGGCGACGGCCATCGGCGTGCTCGGCATCGAGCAAGGCTTCGAGACGCCGGAGATCGCCGTCATCGGCGAGCAGGACATTCTCGGCGACCGCCTCGTGCGCCCGCGGCGCAAGCAGCGCTCAGCCATCGACGTGCTGACTGAGGCAACGAGCCTATCTGTTGGCGACCTCGTCGTGCACGCCGACCACGGCATCGGCCGCTTTTCCGGCCTTAAAACCATTACCGTGCTCGGCGCTCCGCACGACTGCCTCGAGCTGCACTATGCCGGTGGCGACAAGCTGTTCCTCCCGGTCGAGAACATCGAGCTTCTGTCGCGCTACGGCGCCGATGAATCCGACGCACAGCTCGACAAGCTCGGCGGCGTCGCCTGGCAATCACGCAAGGCGCGCCTCAAGAAGCGACTGCGCGAGATCGCCTCCGAGCTAATCAAGATCGCCGCGCTGCGCCAGCTCAAGGAGGCGCCGTCCGTCGCCGCCCCGGAAGGCGCGTACGACGAATTCGTTGCGCGCTTCCCCTACGAAGAGACGGAAGATCAGGACACTAGCATCGAAGCGGTGCTCGGCGACCTGTCGGCCGGCCGGCCGATGGACCGCCTTGTGTGCGGCGATGTCGGCTTCGGCAAGACCGAGGTGGCGTTGCGTGCCGCCTTCGTCTCGGCGATGAACGGGCTGCAGGTGGCCGTCGTGGTGCCGACGACACTGCTTTCCCGCCAGCACTTCAAGACCTTCAGCGAGCGCTTCAAGGGCCTGCCTGTTCGAATCGCGCAGGCTTCGCGCCTGGTCGGGTCGAAGGAGCTGGTGGAGGTGAAAGAAGGGGTCAAGAACGGCTCCATCGATATCGTGGTTGGCACGCACGCGCTACTCGGCAAGTCGATCGAATTCAAGCGCCTCGGGCTGTTGGTCATCGACGAGGAGCAGCACTTCGGCGTCACCCACAAGGAGCGGCTGAAAAAGATGCGCGAGGACGTGCACGTCCTCACCCTGTCGGCGACGCCCATTCCGCGCACGCTGCAGCTTGCATTGACCGGCGTGCGCGAGCTGTCGCTCATCACGACGCCGCCCATGGACCGACTCGCTGTGCGCACCTACATCTCGCCGTTCGATCCGATGATCGTCCGCGATGCCCTGCGGCGCGAGCGCTACCGTGGCGGACAGAGCTTCTACGTCGCGCCGCGTATCTCCGACCTCGACGAGATCGCCGACTTCCTGCGCGACGCGGTGCCGGAGCTGACGTTCGCGCGCGCTACGGGCCAATTGGCGCCGAGCGAGCTGGAAGACGTCATGACCGCCTTCTACGACGGCAAGTATGACGTGCTCTTGTCGACCGCCATCGTCGAATCCGGCCTCGATCTACCCAACGCCAACACGCTCATCGTGCACCGCGCCGAAATGTTCGGCCTCGCCCAGCTCTATCAGCTACGCGGCCGCGTCGGTCGCGCCAAAGCGCGCGCCTACGCCTATTTCACCATCCCCGTCGCTAAGGCGCTCAGCGAAGCAGCCGACAAGCGTCTGAAAGTACTGCAGTCGCTGGACACGCTAGGCGCCGGCTTCTCCCTCGCCTCGCACGACCTCGACATCCGCGGCGCCGGCAACCTGTTGGGCGAGGAGCAGTCGGGCCACATCCGCGAGGTCGGCTTCGAACTCTACCAGTCGATGCTGGAGGAGGCCGTCGCCTCGATGAAGGGTGGCGATCTGGAAGGCGCCGCCGAGCAATGGAGCCCGACCATATCGCTCGGCACCTCGGTGCTCATCCCCGAGACCTACGTCGGCGATCTGCAACTCCGCCTCGGCCTCTATCGCCGCCTGTCGACGCTGGAGAAGCGCGAGGAGATCGACGGCTTTGCCGCAGAGCTGGTCGATCGCTTCGGGCCGCTGCCCGAGGAGGTCGAGCACTTGCTCGACGTGATGGAGATCAAGGCGCTGTGCCGTCAGGCCGGAGTCGCGCAGGTCGATGCGGGCCCGCGCGGCGCCGTCGTCGGCCTCTACCGCAACGAGTTCGCCAACCCGGAAGGGCTGGTCGCGTTCGTGCAAGCTTCGCGCGGCCACCTCAAGGTGCAGCCCGACCAAAAGCTCGTTTACCGCGCCGAATGGGATCTGCCGGCCGAGCGGTTGAAGGGCGTGCGCGCGTTCATCGGACAGCTCGCCGCCGTTGCCGCCAAGGCGAAGAAGGCGGCGTAGGGCTCAGCTCAACTTCTTCTTGAAAAAGGCACGCGAGGGTGTCGGCCGGCGGCCGCGCTCTTCCGGCGCCATCGGCTCCAGCATCTGGATCGCTTGCCAGAAGATGATGGGGAAGACGACGACGAGGAACAGGCCAATGCCCATCAGATCCTTCATATCGGCGCGGAAGCCGCGATAGAGCACGAGCAGCCCAGAGCCGATGCCGCCCGCCGTCAGCAGCGTGATCATGATCGCCTGCAGGTGGTGCGAGACGACGTACCAGAGACCGACAACGGCCAGTACCGCCGTGATGCCGATCGCGGTCATGACGCCCGGATGGACGCTCAAGTATTGGATCAACTCGTCCAGCATGCCTCGCCTCCACAGTAACGCTGTACGTCGATTGGTCCGGAGCAATTCCGGGCGCCAGCTTGCTGCCATTAGCACTCAATTTTGTGGTGCGAGCAAAGCGCGGGATGAAAAAGCCGGGCCGCGGCTCGGAAGCCACAGCCGTCAGCCTGTGGAAAAGTCGGCGGGGAGACGCAACGCCTGGCGCATGATCTTGCCGTTGGCGGTGCGCGGCAGGGACTCGACAAACACAATGGAGCGCGGCCGCTTGTAAGCGGCAAGGCGCTCGGCCGCGAAGCGTTCGATGTCGGCGGCGTCCGCCATTATTCCGGCATTCGGTACGACGAAGGCGGCGATGACACTGATGTCGGCGCGTACCTTGACCTCGGCGCAGGCGACCTCGGCGACTGAAGGGTGTTCTGAGATAGCTGCCTCCACCTCGAGCGGCGAAATGCGGTAGCCGAGCGCTTTCATGAGGTCGTTGGCGCGGCCGAGGTGGAACACGTAGCCCTCGCGGTCGATGACAGCGATATCGCCGCCGACGAACCAGTCGCCCCGATAGACCTCGCACTCCTCCTGTGGTCGCCAATAGCCGAGCATCAGGCCGGGATCGGAGCGGTGCACGGCGAGCAGCCCTTCCTCGCCGGCAGGCAGCGGATCGTTGCCGCTGTCGAGCGGCAGCACGGCGAGGCGGCGTCCCGGTTGCGCCTTGCCGACGGCGCCCGGCTTGCGCGGCACGTCCGGCCCCGACGACACGTAGGTCGAAATCTCGCTCATTCCGAGAGCCTCATAGAGCGGGCGCCCGGTGCGCGCCGTCCATTCTTCGAAAAGGCCCGGCGGCGGCGCTTCACCCGCCATCAAGCCGTGGCGCAGGGCGCCCAAGTCATCGCGATTGGGGCTCGCGTATTTCAGTATCTGCCGGTAGACGCCCGGCACTCCCGCAAACAGCGTGGCACCCGTACGTGCGATGAGGCGCGGCCACAGCGCCGGATCCTTTTCACCGGTGTAGATGATTGACGTGGCGCCGTTGGCCCACGGATCCGTCAAGCCAGTGCCAAGCGTGAATGTCCAGTTGAAGGCGCCGGCGTGCAGCATGCGGTCCGTTGCGCCGATGCCATACCAGCCCTGATACATGGGGCGCCGCCCAAACGAGGAGCGCTGGGCGTGCAGGACGCCCTTGGGCAAAGCCGTGGTGCCCGATGTATAGATGAGGAAGGCAGGATCATCGGCGGCGGTATCGGCGTATTGCGCCCGCGGGCCCTCGCGCAGCATGCGCGCGATGGCCTCGGCATCGAATACGTGCACGCCAGCGGGCACCTTGCGCAAGCCGAGATCATGGCCGAGCGCGATCGCTTCGGCGCCACTGTCGTCGAGAAGGAACTGCGCCTCGTGCTCGGTGAGCTGCGCCGAAGTCGGCAGCGGCACGAAGCCACCGGCGATGGCACCGAAGAACAGCAGTGCATAGGCGCTCGTGTTCTCCAGGCGAATGAGGATGCGCGTCCCGGGCTTCAGGCCCAGGGCCTGCAGCGCGCTGGCTATGCGCAGCACCGCGTCCTCGAGCGAGGCAAACGTCCAGGTTTCGGCCGGATCACCGTCGGGATCGGCCATGACGAGGAGGGCCGGGTGTTGCGGCCGCGCCGCCGCCGCGCGGCCGATGGCATAGGCCGCCATATTGAAGCGCTCGGGCGGCTGGTCGGAAGCGCCGGTCATTTCGCGCCCGCCGACCACCAGCTTTCGACGTTGTAGCCGAACAGCGGCGTCTTCTCGGGATGCTGCAACCGCGTCCAGTAGGCCATCCACTGCTTGGGGATGAAGAACAGCGGGATCACGTATTCGCCCGACAGCAGCACGCGATCGAGCGCACGCACGGCGGAGATGAAGTCCGCTTCGCTCTTGGCCGCCAGCATGGCCTGGATCATGGCATCCGCCGCGGGATTCTCGACGCCGGCGAAATTGTAGGTTCCGGGCGTCTTCGCCGCCGTCGTTGACCAGCGGAATAGCTGCTCGTTGCCCGGCGACAGGGAGGAGGACCATGTGTTCTGGATCATGTCGTAGTCGTAGTTGGTGAGGCGCTGCTGATATTGTGCGCCGTCGACGACACGCAGCTTCACCTTGATGCCGAGGCGCTCGACGTCGCGCGCAAACGACAGCAGCAGCCCTTCCTGCGATGTCGAGGCGGCGAGGATCTCGAACTCGAGCTGCCG
>DATBSP010000038.1:0-5453 GCA_036559705.1 Hyphomicrobium sp. | reverse complement strand
CACCACGCCCCAGACGAAGCCCCAGATGACGATGGCGAGAGCGATATAGGGAATGTTGCTGCCGAAGCTGCCGCTGCCGCCGAACGTCGCCAGATTAACGACCAGGAGGTATACGAGGTAGACCTGGGCGACAAAGGCGATCAAGGGAGCAATCAGGCCGGGAACGATTCCGACCTGGCCCAGATGGTTCTTGCGGAAGTAGACGATGATCGCGATCGACACGAAGGCCTGCAAGATGAGCAGCAGCATGGTGCCGAGAATGGCGAGCATCGTATAGATGGCGACGTAGGCCTGAGCGTTGGGATCGTCAGTTCCCAGGAAGATGGCGAAGAGTCCAACCCAGACAAGCGCCAGCACCGACTGCGCCGTGGAGGCGATGTGCGGGCTCTTGAACTTGGGGTGCGTCTTGCCCAGGAAGCGCAGGAACACTCCTTCGCGGCCGAGCGAGTAGGCATAGCGAGCTGCCGTATTGTGGAATGCCATGCCGCAGGCAAAGGAGCTCGTCAGGATCAGAATGTTCATCAGCTCCTCAGCCCAGGGGCCGACATTTTGCCCCATCGGCGACAGGAAGAAATTGCCAGAATCCTTCACGGCTTTGGCGAGCATGTCCCCCTCGGTCGGATAGGAGGAGATCGCGCACCAGCTCGTGAAGATGTAGAACAGCCCGAGCCCGATTACCGAGTAATACAGCGAGAGTGGAATGATGCGCTTGGGATCGCGCGATTCCTCGGCGTAGTTGGGCGCCATCTCGAAGCCGACCCAAGACCAGAAGGCCATGAAGATGCCGACCGCCGCCGCGCCGGCTGCGATGTCCACATCGCCCACCTTCTGCGCTGTAACCGGTGTGTTGACGTTGAGAATGTTGAGAGCCTCGACATTGAACTTCGACGTGCTCGACGCGATGGCGCCGGCATCGAAAATCAACAGGATGATTACCTCGAGAATAAGCGCGACGCCGAGGATCCTGGCCGAGAGCTGCACGTCCCGGTAGCTCAGGACCGAGATCAGCGCGATCATGAATATTGCCAACCAGATCCACGAGACGTTTATGCCGAGATGGGTCTGGATCCATGCGTTGCCGAAGTAGGCGAACAGGCCGCATAGCGAGGCCTCGAACACGCTGTAGGACACGAACGAGGCCATGCCCGCCGCCATGCCCATGTCGCGTCCGAGTCCGAGGCTGATATAGGAGTAGAAGCCGCCGACGCTCGATACCTTCTGTGCCATGGCGGCAAAGCCCACGGAGAAAATGGTGAGCACGATCGTGGCGAGCAGGAAGGCGGCGGGAATGTAGATCCCATTACCGAACCCCGAGCCAAAGGGAACGTTGCCGAGCATCGCCGACATCGGCGCTGCGCCCGTCACGGTCAGGAATAGAACGCCCATGAGCCCGACAGCCTTGCTGTGGAGCAGGTCGATGTTCCTTTCCTTGTGGACTTCGAAACTTTCCTGCGCCTCGAGCGCAGCTGCCGAGCGGTCTGTCATGTTGGCTTATCCCCCGATTAGGCTCGTTCGAAATAAGAGCTGGCGGTGCCGGCTGACCCCTATTCACCGGCCCGGTTCTAGGCATGATGACCTTGTTCTGCCGCCGAAACAAGCTCGGACGAAAGCTGCCCAATCTTTAGCCATCGGCAGCAGGCTTGCCCCTCTTCTTCGTTGCGGGGTTGACCTTCCGAACAAGAGATCGACGCGCGGCATCATTTAAGCCCTAAGTTCATGATCGCCTTGAGTTCCGCGCTCGACATCACGTGGCAGTAGATCATGTTGATGATTTCGAGCTCCTTGCGATGGAGCTCTTCCGACCCGGCAGCGCAGCAATCCTCAACCACGACGACGGCGAAGCTCTCATCAGCCAGGCTGCGGACCGTCGAGGACACGCATTGGTCGGTGAAAATTCCGCAGCACACGACGGTCTTGATACCGAGATTGGCGAGGATCAACCGCAGATTGGTCCCGGTCAGGGCGCTGTCGGTCGTTTTCGTCACTACGATCTCGTCGCCCTGGGGCTGGAGTTCCGCGACCAGTTGAGACGGCAGCTCGTCCTTGGGCAGAAGCAGATTGTTCCAGCCCGGCATCTTCTGCGACAGGGATCGGTCGCGACCGTTCTTGGTATGGCAGGCGATGCGGGCGAACAGGCATTCGTACCCGTTCTCGCGAAAAAGCCCCAGGAGTTCCCGCGTGCGCGGAATGACGATTTCGCGCAGCCGTTGGTGGAAGGGGTTCCAGGCATCATAGTGACGCTGCTCATCGGCAGAGAGCGAGGCTCTGTCCGGCCGCGTGAGATAGGTGTTCTGCACGTCGATGACGAGGAGCGCCGTACTCTCCTTGCTGAGGTCCGGATCGGCGGGCTCGGGCGCTCCGTCGTAGTAAATCGACCGATAGGCGGTCTTCCAGGTCATTCCCTCGTGCTCAGAACCGCTTTTTGAACAAGCCGCGTCGCTCGTAAACCGTGGCGGCCTCTTCCACGAACTCCGCCATGCCCTTGGCTCCATATTGGTCGCGCAGCTCCTTGGCCACCGCGAGAAGCTCATCCTGCGATTCAGCGCGGCCAGGACGCAACAGCTCGTACATGCGCATGATCGTAGCTTGCGGCACGTCTACCAGCTCGGCGCCACGCTCGAAGTTCGCGGCTAACGTGCCGCGACCGGCGGCGCGGGCGATCTCCGCCTGCTGGCGCAACGCAGCGGCCGTGATGCGCAGGTCCTCGATTGTGACGCGGTCCTCAAGCAAGGCCTCGAGCGTGATCTCATCGAGCCCCTTGCCGCGCTTTCCGCGCACGATGTCGCGGCGCCTCTCCGCCAACGGGTAGTCTGCGATCGACAGGCGTTCCTCGCTCATGCGGCGCTCCCCAGAAAGGCGACCTCTACGTCCTCGGGCACCGCACCCTCAGAGGTCAATTCAGTCTCGATGGCAT
The DNA here is from genome assembly GCA_036559705.1 of Hyphomicrobium sp. GTDB lineage: Bacteria > Pseudomonadota > Alphaproteobacteria > Rhizobiales > Hyphomicrobiaceae > Hyphomicrobium_A. The sequence goes on along the minus strand of DATBSP010000038.1, from coordinate 2,539 downwards.
AGATCAGCGCCACACGCGCATGATAGCGCGAACCCATGGCCTCGCCCCGCGTCGGCACCACGACCGGCTCCGGCATTTCGCCAAGCGCGTAAGCGGCGGCGTTGGCCCCCATGCGGCGATAGTGCTCGAGCCTGGTGATCGGGGAGTTGGAGAAGAGCTCGAGATTGTTGTGCGGCAGGCGGTCCTTCTGGTGAATAACCGCGGTGCCCTTGGCCTGGATGCCAATGCCGACGCCCGACCCCGCGAGCCGGGCGGCGCTGAGGCCCAGAAACGACGTGTCGGCCGTGTGCTTCATCCGCACGACACGAACCCTCGCGCCTCCGTCTGCGATACCACCGACCAGCTCGCGCAGGATTGCCGACAGGGGATGGCCGGCAATGGTCTGGAAGAGCTTGATGCCGAAAGCGGGGCTCACCCCAATGACGACCTCACGGCGATCGTTGCCCGCGGCGGCAGGCCCCATCGTTCGGTAGCTGACGCGTTTGCTCTCGGCGCCCTTGTGCACTGCCTCGGCTCTCAGCACCTCCTCGCGTGTGAGCACGTCGCGGATTGCCACGATCTGCTGACGGCGCGCCTCGCTTACGCGGTATCCGGTACCCGGCCCCAGGTAGTCATTCGGATCGTTGATGGCGCTGAGGATCCGGCCGTCACGGACCAGCGCAGAAGTCTGCAGATAGTCGCCGGAAACACGCAATCTCAATATATTTAGAAGGTTCTCCGCCTCCTCTATGAAGCCGCGCCTGGCGAGGGCCTTGATCACGTCGACCACGGTGATGGCGCGCTCCTTGATGCTCTCGCTGATGGGCACCACGTCGCGGGGCAAATAGCTTCGCGTTTCATCCGATCCGGATGCGGCGACGACGCTGCTTTTCATATCCTCTGTCGGTTGCCCGAGGCCAAGCTCCTCGAGCACGGCGCTGATTGCTTCGACGGCGCGCGTTCGCAGCGCAAAGACGCGGGTCTCCTCGACGGGGGTGAGACCGCCGTCGGCCTCGAAATCGCGCTGGAGCACGAGATAGTCCTCGAGCTCCTCGCCATTAAGAAGGGATGCATTGAAAGAGTTGTCGTATTTTAGGATCGACCCGAACCCAGAACATATGAGGTCGGAACCGGCGATGAGAAAGGGCATGATCTTGGCGCCAACGCGGATCTCGGATTCGGTCGCGCGTGCGTCGTTGCCGGAAGCGCATTCAAGATCGAGCCAGACGGCGATCAGATTCTCAGCCATCAGCTCGCGCATTCCACCCGGGACAGTGCAGGTGATTGGCGCCCCGTCGATGCCGCCATTCTGCGTGCCCTGCACACCCATGGCACGCTGAAGACAGAGGCAGCGCGCCTCGAGATAAAGCAGCGACTTCTTCTCGTGGAACCCCATGAGCAGTTCCGAGCCGGCACCCGAGGTGCAGCGCATCTTGATGCCGCGCGAGGCGTAGGCCGCCGCGAGAAAGGCTTTCGACCAGGGGGTGTCGTCGCCATCGATGAAGCTCTTCTCGGTGCCGTAGACGGAGACCGTCTCGGCATAAGATGTAAAGCCGGCCATGCCGATCCTGAGTTCCTCTGCCTCCTCGCTCGAGCACTGAAATAGCGTCCCCCAACGTCCGACCGAGGCCCCGACCGCGCATGCGACTGCATTCGACCAAGCATTTCGCGCGACTCTCATCGTCGTCTCGACCTCGTCGAATCCGAATGCGACCGCGGTCGCGGCGTCGGCGGCCATCTGCAGCGGATCGTCCTTGGCGTTGGTCACGTGCGCCTGATTACCGGGCGTCTTCCGGGCACGCATCTTGCTATAGGCAAAGGCGATCTCGAGAGATGAAAGCTGGGAGACGACCTCGGCGAGCTTGGCCGGCGTCATGCCGCGGGCAAGTCGCACGAGCTCGCTGCGCGGCACGTTCATGTCGACGAGCATCCGCGCGACCTCGTTCGATGGCAGGATCATGGCTTCCGGCGCGATCTCCGGATCGATGTGATAACGGGCAATAAATGTGTCGATCATATCGAAGTCGCCAACGCCGACGCCGTCCATCACGTCGATGCCGCCAGACCCCAATGTCAGTCCCGACTGTGGATCGTGACGGCTCGTAAAAGACGCAAATCCGTTCTCCGCGTCTTCGATCGCGAATTTGTCAAGCCGAAGCGGGCGCTCATCCCAGTCGGAGAAGCGTTTCCAGCGATTAGCGAACGTGCTCGGCTCCCCTGCCATGGCGGCTCTTCCTCGCGGAGATCGACATCACTGGAACCAGAATATAGAGAATGCCAGCGGCGCCGAAGCGCATTCTACAGAAAGGCCCCACAACCTGCCTGAGGGCCGCGGGCCGTCCGTCCGCTGCGCCCCGGCAGGCCCGGAAAAAATTGAACGATGGAGACTGGCTGATCTAGGCTAGAGGCAAGCGGAGCCCGGATTGCGTCCACAATGCGCCGCGTGGCTCAAAGGATGTCATGACAGCGACGCGCAAAATTCTCGAACTCAATGCCTTCGACATGCGAGCGGCAGCCGGCCTCGATCCTGACGTGGCCAATCTCGTTGCCCGTCGCGGGC
>DATBSP010000037.1:0-3375 GCA_036559705.1 Hyphomicrobium sp. | reverse complement strand
GCGCGCCGACACTGCTGCTGATGGGCAGCGAGGGGCCAGGGCTGTCGGATCCCCTCACGGCGGCGTGCACGCGGCTCGTCAAGATTCCCATGGCCGGCCGCCTCGACTCGCTCAACTTGGCGGTCGCCACGGCGCTGGTGCTTTATCAGATCCGCGGCCCTCACCTGAACCTGTGACCGAATGCGCATCGAATATCATAGGACGCTTGTGGCCGACCGCGTGCGCAATGCGGCATTCGAGGCGGCGTTACGGGCGACGATCAAAAAGGGCCTGACAACTGTCGCCGACATCGGAACGGGGACGGGCCTCTTAGCGCTGATGGCGGTGAAACTCGGCGCGCGCGAGGTGTTCCTCTACGAGGCGGCCGAGGTGGCGGGCGTTGCTGCGAAGGTTTTGAAAGCCAACAGCGTACGCAACTGTCACCTATTCCCGTGCCATTCGACAGAGATGGTCGACCCGCCGAAGGTCGATGTCGTCGTCTCAGAGACGCTCGGCAATTACGCGCTCGAGGAGCACATCATCGAGACCCTCGCCGATGCGCGAAAGCGCTTCCTGAAGCCAGGTGGCGTGCTGATCCCGCGCAAGCTCGAGCAGTTAGTGGCGCCGGTCGTCAGCGACCGTTTGCATCGTGAGTTCGCCGCCTGGGATGCGACCGGCTTTGATCTCTCGGTCGCCAAGGTGATGAGCCTCAACAACATCTACGTGCGCACGCTGACGGCGAAAGAGCTGCTCGAGGCCAAGGCGTGGGACGTGATCGACCTCGGGACCGATGGTCGCTCGAACCGCAAAGGCGAGGCGAGCTGGAAGCTGCAGGCGGCGACGACGATCTATGGCTTCGCCACGTGGTGGAGTGCAGAGCTGGCCCCCGGCATCGTTCTGTCGACGGCGCCCGGCGCGCCGCGCACACACTGGGAGCAGCTCTATTTTCCGCTGCTGTCGCCGATTACAGTAAAGGCCGCTGAGACGGTCGGCATCGCCTTGCGCTCGCGCACTTCAGCCGAGGCGGGAACGCACGTCGCCTGGGTGGCGACGCACAGTGATGCAAAGGGGCGCGAAGTGGGCCGCCAGTCGCTGAACCTCGACAAAGGTTTCCTGCCGTAGCTCCTGGCTCAGACGCGTAGCAAAAGGAAGGCTATAGCGACGATGGTGCCGGCGATGGCGAGCGTCGTCACCCACGCCATAGCATTGCGCATGCGCTCGCGGCGGTGCTCGCGGCGGGCCGTGTCGAGCCAAGTGGCGCTGGGCGGGGTCGTGGCGACATGGTCGAGATCGTCAATCACCTCTTCGAGCGAGCGCGGATCCGCGGAAATCGGCGGCGGCAGCGTCTCAGCTGCGGCCGGTGCAGGCAGATTGGGTGCCAGGCGCGTTGCAGACTTGGCGACAAAGCCGGCTGCCTCACCGTGCGCGGTCTCGACGCGTGCGAGGCGGCTCATCAGTGGCCGGTGGTGCATGACGCGCGCGATATCGTCGGCGAGCTGGCGATCCTCGGGACCGTCGAAGTCGGGCTTTACCTGGGCGGGGGCGGCCATCGGCGGTTCTCCCTCGAAGTGGAAGGTATCGAACGCATGCCGCAACTGAGGACGAACTGGGGGACGCAACTGGGGAGTGAGGGCCTGAGTACGCACGGAAACACGGGGAGCCTGCATGATTTACCTCGAACAACGACGAAGGTAACGGTCCCCGCGACCATTCAGGCGGAACGGCGGACTAGCGGCCGAAGCGCCCGAACTCTAAAAAAGCCTAGCGAGATGGCCGTAGCGTGGCAACGATTCGCCGGCGCGGAACAAATTTCCTGGGGGAGGGCGCAAACGTGCTGGTGATGGTGATTGGCCTCGTGCTGTTTTTCGCGATCCACTTGGTCCCGGCCAACGTTGAGTTGAAGAACGGTCTCGTCGCTCGATTCGGTGGCAACGGCTACAAGGTCATCTTCTCGGCGCTGTCGCTGATCGGCTTGGCGCTGATTGTGCTGGGCTTCCACAAGCTGCAGCTTCACCCCGGCAAGAATCCGGTCCTGTGGGATCCGCCGACTTGGACGCGGCACCTGGCGCTGGCGCTGATGCTGCCGGCGATGATCGCGCTGGTGGCGACTTATGTGCCCTCGCACATTCACGTCATGCTCAAACATCCGATGCTGATCGCCATCAAGACTTGGGCGCTGGCACATCTTCTGGCCAACGGCGATCTCGCCTCGCTGGTGCTGTTCGGCAGCTTCCTCGCCTTTGCCGTCTACGACCGCATCTCCGTGAAGCGGCGCGGCGATCTCGGGCCGCTCGGCAAGGGGAGCGGACCTTGGATCAACGACGTGATCGTGGTGGTGCTGGGGACGGCGCTGTACGCCGCGATCGTGCTCTACCTGCATCAGCTCGTCATCGGCGTCTCGCCGCTGGCATGAGCGGGCGGCTGCTCGGCATAGCGCGGCGCCCAGAGCGGCGTGCCTCGATGCAGACGGTCGACAGCATCGATATCAGCCTCGAAGCGGGCGTTGCAGGCGATCACAAGGGTGCCAAGTTCAAGCGTCGCGCGGTGACGATACTGGCGCGCGAGGACTGGGAGGCAGCGCTGGCGGATCTCGGCCCTACTGATGAGCCACCCGACTGGACGGCGCGGCGTGCCAACCTTCTCGTGGAGGGGGTACGGCTGCCGCGCGCCATCAGTGCGACGCTGCGCATCGGTCGCGTGCTTCGGAGGTGACCTATCCGACGACGCCGTGCGCGCGCATGGACGAAGCGCAAGCCGGATTGCGCAAGGCGCTGTATCCGGAGTGGTGCGGCGGCGTCACGTGCAAGGTGCTGGAGGGCGGCCGTGTCAGCGTCGGCGATGATGTCGCAATCGTGCAGTCGCCGCCGGAGCGGAAGATCCGCCTCCCCGGCTGAGCGTTAGCAAGTCCGCCTTAGTAATAGCGTGACTCAGCGCTGTCCGAGCGGCTGCGCCACGGCTCGACGACAAACTCCGTCCGCTCGCTCGTCTCGCGGCTGAGCCCATAGTCGGAGATGATGTACGAAGAGCCTGGCTTCATCAGCTCGGCGAGCTGGTCGGCGGTCTCTTTCGGGATCTGGATGCGCTCCAGCGCCTCCGCCGCATCGGCATCATGCGGCGCCGCGGGCACGAACGCCTCGTCGTCATGACGGCGCTTCTTGCGGCGCGGTGGGGCGTCGTTCGACGAGGCCTTCACCGTGACGGCGCTCCAGCGCAGTCCCTTCTCGCCGTTGGTGTAGGCAGTAGCCGTCAACACGTGCGTGCCCAGCGATTTGCCGGGCTCGGCGATCGTAACCGGCACATTGATTACCTCGGTAAAGCCGAGCTTGGCGATGAGGCGGCCGGTCTTGGAGCTGATGAACACCGAAACGGGGTTGTCCTTCTTCGCTTCCAGTGCGT